>JAFROA010000429.1 GCA_017429885.1 Bacteroidales bacterium
CCGCGGGAAGGGCGGCCGGGAAACGATGGAGCGGTGAGTGGAATCTCTCATTCTATAACGCGTATTCACGCCACAACGCCTGGAGCATCGCATTCAACTACAACCGGATGGAGAATTCCGCCAAGGCGATAAAGGTCTATCTATTCACAGTCATCCCTTCGGTCTCATACAACATAAAATTCTAGTGATGAAGCGTTTAAGCATATTATATATTCTCTTCGCCATCATGGCGGTCGCTTGCTCTGAGGAGACAGACCTACGCTCCAAAGATGAGCATTATGAGCGTCTCGCGGTCGAGGCTCTCATCACAGATCAGGCTGACAGGCCGCAAAGAGTTCTCCTCAATAAAACAATACCATACTTCGAGGAAGCCTCCCCCAGCGGAGTCTCTGGCGCTTTAGTGACAGTCAGCGATGGGAAGGAAGAGATCCGTTTCACAGAGAAGGAAACCGGTGTCTATGAGGCTCCTGAAGGCTATCATGGAGAGCAAGGAGGAAAGTATCACCTTAGGATAGCGGTTCCCGATGGAGATGTCTATGAGGCAGAGGCGACGATGCCACATAACGGTTACCGGCTTGATGCTATTGATTATGCCTTTGCCGGAAACAAAACCATGGGGCTGGACAGCCTCTGGACTATCGCCATTTGGGGCAAGGACATGGAAACCACTGATTACTACTATGTCACGGCAGGAGTCAATGGGGCGTTTTACCCATTTGAGATGGCCGAGGTGACTGATGATAAATACTTCAGCGGCAATGTCATAAATGGCTTCCCTATAGCCACTTTGATGCAATATTCCATCATGAGAAAGCTCTATGGAGACTGTGCGAAATACCTTGAGACAGGCGATGTGGTGACCTTGGAGGCTATGACCCTGAGCAAAGATTACTTCGACTATCTGATGGCGGTTTTGCTCAACGGCACCATATCGGCCATCCCGCTATTCTCCCCCCAACCCGCCAATTGCCCGACGAATATAAAAGGAGGCGACGGGACCGCGGTCGGCTATTTCGCCGCATGTCCCGTCGTCTCCGCAAGCGTCACTGTGGACGATCCTTTCAGGCCATATTACAAGAAAGCCTTTACAGAGTAGTCCTCGTTATCTCGAACAGTTCTCCGTCCTTCCGCTTTTCCAGATGGACAATAAAGCCTTTCTCTTCCAACTCCTTACCTGTGAGAGTGGCCACTTTCTTCCTGTCCGGACCCTGAAAAACATCATACTTGCTTTCTGGGTTTAGGTCCCGTACCATAACTGTCCGTGAAGACTCAGCGGAATTCTCACGGAATACACCCACGATTCCTCCACTCTGAGTGTCAACATTAATGCGGGCGAAACCGTCCCAAAAGCCTGCGGCAGGCTCCCCGAACCCAGGCAGATCCTGTCTGAAAGACATGAAATGGTGCTGGTCCTCCAAGTTCTTCAGCCAATCAGTCCACGAACGGAATTCTTTTCTTTCCTCGTCACTCAATTTCCTGGGATCTCCAAGCATGATAGGGAGCGTTCCCGCCAGCGACTTCAATGCCAGGATATGATCCTCTCTATCCATCATCAAATTGCCTATGACGAGAGAAGTGGCAGGCAATGCCGGGGATCTTCCCCAAGCCAGATTCCGAACCCTTAGATTAGCGTTGCTTGACCATCCATTGACGTTACTGAGCCAGTTCCCATCAGCATGCTTGGCGATTCCGTAGTCCATGAGCTGAATCTTCCCTGCCGTCTCGAATGTGCAGTCAATAAACAAATCGGGAGCCTTTTCGTGCAACTCATCAAAGAGAGACATCCCTCTCCGCCAGCATCGCCTGGCAGATAAGGGACATCAGGCAAACAAAAACAAGACTCTTCCTCAGGTGATACCAGTAAAACTACTTTTTGAATTTGAAGCGTATGTCCATAGGCACCTTCTCGAGGCTGAGATTCATCAGGTCAGCTTGGAAATCGGAGTCACGGTGAGAATACTTATCCTCGAAAGACATGGCGTATTCAATGTCACCGGTGGCTTGCGTCCTGAGGATCAAAGCTGAGAGCTGGCCTAGAGCGGCCTCCATTTTCTCATAATTGATGCTATAACGTCCATCAGGATGGCGGTCGAAAGCTTCTTTTTCCTTCAAGTAGTTGAACACCATTGTGTTGGCACGTCCAAGAGCGGAACCCTCTCCGAAACGCTCCGAACGGACCAGAGAGGTAAAGAATGTAGCGAGGGCATCTTCCGTCGTAAACAAACGATCCATGGCGATATGGTTCTGGAGCTTGCACACAAGGTACATTCCCACGGCGTTTCCTTTCATCTCCTCAAAAGTTAGCGCGGAGCTTCCGAGAGCCACCTCAACCGTCCCCTTACCATTGATTGTCTCCTTGACTCCAAGACCATGGGCTACCTCACGGAAGACTATATTCCAGAAGAATGCGTCCTGGGAAAGATGAGTCTTCGCGGCTTGATCGAGAAGGATATCACCGGTGGGAGATATCACATAATTGAATTTCTGACGGATAACATTCTCGAGAAGGATGGTGCGTGTACCCTTATCCTTCTGGATATCGGCGTCATAAGGAAGATTCAAAGCAATGACTTTGATGCCGGCATTGGCTTTCCCCGCATAATAAATCGCATCACATGAGAAAATGTCAGACCCTGCCCCTGGCTGGAAAGACTTGTACATATCCTCGACAGGAAGCATCCTCTGGAACTCCTCAAGGCGTGAAGCGTACTTCATCAACTGCTCAGTCCTTGCCTCATTCTTAAGAAGGACGAAAGCCTCATATGAGCGCTTGATTCCCAATAGCTGGTCGTCAGCGGCCTCATTAGGGCCGATCACAAGATCCATCTTGCTGTCCTCCATCTCAAGCCATGCCTTTCCGCTTTCGTAATACTCGTCTTTCTTGAGAGCCTCAGCCTTACGGAGAAGGTATTCCTTGACACTAGGCTTGATAGTGATGTCAGCCGCCGCTGACAGATAGTTCGCTATCTTGTCGATATGATCTTTGTAAGCGTCATGGTACCAGACAACCTTTAGTGAACCATCCTCATCCCTGCGGATAAGGGTGTATGGGCTGAATTTAGCCGAGTCCTCAAGGGCCTCAAACTCCTCCGGGGTCATATCTGCCGGATAAAAGCCCGCCCCAGGGAGCCTGTCATCATATCCCTCAACGAAAGAACGGCCGTC
>JAFROA010000430.1 GCA_017429885.1 Bacteroidales bacterium
CCAGCGTAAGCACCACTACGCCATCGTCGATGAGGTCGACTCCGTCTTGATCGATGACGCCCGTACCCCTTTGATCATATCCGGCCCTGTCGCGAAGGCAGAGGATGATGAGCAGTACATCGAGTACAGGCCATATGTCGAGAGTCTGTACCAGAAGCAGCGCACCTTGGTGAACCAGGTTCTCAACGATGCGAAGAAGGCTATCGCCGCCGGGAAGATGGATGAGGGTGGAATGCTACTCTTCAGGGCCTATAAGGGATTGCCTAAGTATCAGCCACTCATCAAGTTCCTTAGCGAGCAGGGAATGAAAGCCCTCATGCAGAAAGCTGAGAACTTCTACCTACAGGATAATGAGAGCCAGATGCATATCGTGACCGACGAGTTGTATTTCGTGATCAGCGAGCAGCAGCACTCGGTGGACATGACCGATAAGGGTCATGACGCTTTGGCCAACTCGGTGTCCGATCCCGATTTCTTCATCCTGCCGGACATGGGCAGCAAGATCGCTGACATTAAGAAGGATGAGAGTCTGACTCCCGAGCAGAAGCAGGAGGCGCAGGACAAGCTCATGGAGGAATATTCCCTCAAGAGCGAGAGGGTCCACGCCATGATCCAGCTTCTCAAGGCGTACGCCATGTTCCAGAAGGATGTTGACTACGTCGTCATTGACAACAAGGTCAAGATCGTCGATGAGCAGACGGGACGTATCATGGAGGGACGCCGCTGGAGCGATGGTCTCCATCAGGCTGTCGAGGCAAAGGAGAACGTCAAGGTCGAGGCTGCCACGCAGACCTTCGCCGCCATCACCCTGCAGAACTACTTCAGGATGTACCACAAGTTGGCTGGTATGACCGGTACCGCTGAGACTGAGGCGGGTGAGTTCTGGTCCATTTACAAGTTGGATGTGGTCGTGATTCCCACAAACCGTCCGGTGATCAGGGATGACCAGGATGACCTCATCTATAAGACAAAGAAAGCCAAGTATCAGGCTGTTATCAATAAGATCCAGGAACTCACCGAGAAGGGGAGACCGGTCCTTGTGGGTACAACGGACGTGGAGACATCCGAGCTCTTGAGCCGTATGCTCCGTATCCGTGGCATCAAGCATAACGTCTTGAACGCTAAAGAGCATGCCAGGGAGGCGGAGATTGTCGCCCAAGCTGGCCAGAAGGGCAATGTCACCATCGCCACCAATATGGCGGGTCGTGGTACCGATATCAAGCTCGCTCCTGAGGTAAAGACCGCCGGAGGTCTCGCGATCATCGGTACTGAGCGCCATGACAGCCGTCGTGTCGATCGTCAGCTGCGTGGTCGTGCCGGACGTCAGGGTGACCCCGGATCGTCAGAGTTCTATATCTCCCTTGAGGACAAGCTTATGCGTCTGTTCGGTTCTGAGAGGATCGCCGGAGTGGTAGATAAGCTTGGAATGGCTGATGATGAGGCTCTTGTCAATGGAATGCTCTCGAAATCAATCGAGAATGCCCAGAAGAAGGTCGAGGAGAACAACTTCGGTATCCGAAAGAGGCTGCTTGAATATGACGATGTCATGAACTACCAGAGGGAGGCCGTGTATGCTCGTAGGCGTAACGCCCTTTCCGGTGAGAGGATTGAGATTGATGTCCAAAACATGATGATTGACTCGTCCAGCCTTATCGCGGAGCGTGCGGAGGGAATGTCATACCAGGCTTTCGAGGAATATGTGATGGGCCAGATGTCCATTGACCTCGGTTTTGATGAGGCCTTCTATTCCAGCGCCAAGCCTGAGGACATAGCGGACGCCCTCTGTAAGCACATGCAGGAGGTTTATGACCGTAGGATGAATACTTTGGCTGAGAAGGTTTATCCTTTCATCAAGCAGATATTCGAGAAGCAGGGGAGCATGTACCAGAACATCGCCATTCCTATATCTGACGGAAGGAAGATGTTGACTCTCAGTGTCAATCTCGAGAAAGCGTACAATACTCAGGGTAAGGAGATCGCTAAGGCTCTAAGCCGTACAATCATACTGTACCAGATTGACGAGCATTGGAAACAGCATCTGCGCTAGACGGACGATCTCCGCACCAGTGTCCAGAACGCGGCTTATGAGCAGAAGGATCCTCTCGTGGTCTACAAGCTTGAGAGCTACAACCTCTTTGCCTCGATGCTCGAGGATCTTAACAAGGATGTCCTCTCCTTCCTTCTCAGGGCTTTCGTTCCGTTGAGGGATGAGAATGAGGCGCGCCCGGCCCAGGCTCCGAGACGCAGGACTGATATGAGCCAGATGCAGACCACCCGCCGCAATGATCTCGTGACCAATGGTGAGCAGAAGGCGAACACACCCGTCCATGTCGAGAAGAAGGTCGGAAGGAATGATCCCTGCCCTTGCGGCTCAGGAAAGAAATACAAGAACTGTCATGGCGCCGGTCTTGTTTAATGGGTTGAATATTAATTATTAAATGATAAGTAAAAGTATGGCATCGAATTATGACAGGTCCGGCGACACCGTCGGGGTCAATGACGTCAGCAGGATCTCTGCCGGATCAAGCATCAAGGGTGAGATCACATCTCCCAATGACATCAGGATAGACGGCAACTTCGAGGGAAAGATCATCTCCCAGGCTAAGGTTGTCGTGGGTGAGAAAGCGGTCATCAAAGGTGATATCGTTTGCTCGAGTTGCGACTTCTGGGGCAAGATTGACGGTAATTTCTTCGTGAAGGACACTCTCAGCCTCAAGGATACTTGCGTCGTCACTGGCGACCTCCATATCCGTAGGCTCCAGGTGGATCTTGACGCTACCTTCAATGGCAATTGCAAGATGATAGGTGAGAGCGAGTTCAACCAGTTGACAACTGGTGAGCGTCCCGCGATGTATGACATTCCTGAGCCCGCTGAGGAAGAGGACGAGACTTTCAAGGTGGGTAACTCAACTCCATCCCCGTTCTCGATCCCCGCAGGAAACGAGATCCCCGAGGCTTAAGATATATCTTAAGGATATTATTCTATCCCTCCGCCCAAAGCCTGGTACAAGGCTATCTGGGCGGAGGTTATTGATTGCAGGCCACTGATTATTCCTAACTCAACGTTCAGCTGGGGCTTGGGCCGTCTCCTTTTGGTTTCTCATCCTGGTCCAAAAGCAGCCTATCGGCAGCCATGTTAAGGGGAAATGTGGCGTATTAACAAAAATGTTATAATATAAAACATTTTTGTTTTATTTATTATTAGGAAGCCAATTTTGTTGGTAGGGGTTTCGGGATGTGTAGCACTGTTAGGCATCTGGACAAGCTTTACCCCGACTTTGGGGCTGATGTCAATAGACCCTCCAGCAATCTTTTTGCAAGTATCTGATTACTAATCGATTACGTAGGACGTTCTGGAAGGCCGGCCGCTATTTCTCCGGGTCTTCCGTCTAATTTAATGGAAATGTCTGATTGTCAGTTTGTTACAATACGAATTATGGAAGGCCTTTTGTATTGTCCGGAAAGCATGCTTACCCAAAACTCAATGTTTTGTTTAGGCACAACAATGCTCGTTTGAGCCCCACCTATATCTTGAGTTTTTGGGTGGAGCGAAGGAGGTGACCGGACAGCCTTCGCTGATGTTGCCCAGGATAAGAGCCACAGTCTTTAAAATGGATAATGCGATGATGTTTTACAAACTAAGGGCAGGGTTAAATGCCTTGCATGGCGTTACATGGGCGATTCGATTGCGTAGACCCCTGTTTTGAAGCGGGGGGTCGCGGGAGAATGTGGCTTCCAGGGGACTGGATGACACTTTGCCCTGCCCTTGGTTTGCAGATTCTTCGCTTCGCTCAGTCGGCCGAACCTCGTATTCAAGACGGCTTCTGCCGTCCGCACGGAGTGCGCTCCCCCCTTTGGGGGACAGGGGGATATTAGACGCTGCGGAAGTATTCCGCAAGCAAAAAATCCAGCCACTATGGCTGGATTTTTCTGCGAGCGGAATACGAGATTCGAACTCGCGACCCTCAGCTTGGGAAGCTGATGCTCTACCAACTGAGCTAATTCCGCAAAAGCAGTGATCCCCACAGGATTCAAACCTGTAACCTTCTGATCCGTAGTCAGATGCTCTATTCAGTTGAGCTAGGGGACCAATCTTTCTATTCGGCGTCGGCCTCTTTCTTGGCGACGTTAAATTTGCGCTCCTTGATCCTGGCTTTCTTACCGGACAGGTTGCGGAGGTAGAATATCCTCGCCCTGCGAACCTTACCGACCTTGTTCAGCTCGATATTCTCGATGAACGGGGACTGGAAGGGGAAAATCCTCTCAACACCGATACCACCGGAAACCTTGCGGACAGTGAAAGTCCTTGTGGTGGGAGTCGCACCCCTTTCCTGGATGACAACGCCCCTGAAGTTCTGGAGCCTTTCCTTGTCTCCTTCCTTGATCCTATAAGTGACGGTGATAGTGTCACCGGCCTTGAACTTAGGATAGGTAGCAACTTTCTCGTTAGCGAAAGATTGCTCAACAATTTTCATTAAATCCATCTCTCAATACTTTTATCGCAACATTACGCACATCTGATAACGACCCGCAAGAGGTTGCCTTTAAATTTCGGACTGCAAAAGTACGATTTTTTTCGCAATCGCAAAACTTTTTCGCGTTAATATTTAAAAAATATCCTTGATCTTGTCAAATACGGCTTTATCCTCCCTGGATGGATCAGGAGTGAACGACCTGCTGGCCCTCATATTCTGGATAGCGGCCTTCTCATCGCTGGACAGTCTCTTCGGGATCCAAACGAGTATCTTGACATACATGTCACCCGTGCCGCTTCCATATCCGCTGACGGCCGGAAGGCCCTTCCCGCGGAGCCTTACAACGGCTCCGGACTGCGTCCCGGGATCTACTTTCACCTTGTAAGTTCCATCGAGGCAGGGGACAGCGATCTCAGTGCCCAGGATGGCGTCGGTGACTGAGATCATGGTAGTGTAGAAGAGGTTGTTTCCTTCACGTTTCAGATTGGAGTGAGCGACTTCCTCGATAATGACCAGGAGGTCTCCGTTCACCCCGTTATGGGGAGCGGCATGGCCTTCGCCGCGTATCGTGAGCTGCATTCCGTCCTCCACGCCAGCGGGAATCTTGACCTTGACTGTCTCCTTCCTGCGGACAAGACCAGTCCCACCACATGTGCGGCAGGGGTTGGTGACAATCTTACCCTCCCCTCCACACTGGGGGCAAGTGGAATATGTCATGGTCCTTCCGAAAAGGGTGCTGGTCACATGCTGAACCTGGCCAGCGCCATTGCAAGTCGGGCAGGTCTTAATATCGGACTGATTCTTGGTACCGCGGCCACCGCAGTCAGGGCAGGGCCTGTTACGCTCTATGGTGATCTCCTTCTCGACTCCTTTGGCAATCTCCTCGAGGGTCAGCCTGACTCTCGTACGGATGTCACGACCTTTGTAGACACGTGTCTGGGACCGGGATGAACCACCACCTCCAAACCCGCTGAATCCACCGAATCCGCCTCCGAAGCCTCCGAA
>JAFROA010000431.1 GCA_017429885.1 Bacteroidales bacterium
ACTCTCTGCTTCCCCATTTGCGGTATTTTCAACTCGTCCCTTTTTGTCTTTGAGAATACGGTGGCGGCCTCAAGGGTCTCGTTATCGGGTTCCATCTCAAAGTCCTCCACTTTTGAGGAGGAGGCTTTAATGGCTCTTTCTATCGTCTTGTATCCCGTGAATGAGCAAAGGAGTATAGCCTCACCTTTCTCAATGGCTAGAGAATAGTATCCGGTATTATCGGCGGAAACTCCTGATTTCCTGTCTTTTGTGAATACTACCGCACCTGTCAGTGGTTCCCCGCTGGAGGCGTCCCGGACATGGCCGGAGATGACGGTCTTCCTCCCTTGGGCATCGAGATGGATCCCTGGCAGGAGAGACAGGAGTATTAAAACTGAATATAAGTGTATCCTTCCCATTAATTCATCCTTTCTGACGCGAAGATACAACCATGAAATCGCAATCTGGTTGCATTCTCGGTGAGAATACTTATATTTGACAGTCATTTCCCCGCTTGGTTTATCGATGAGAAACCGTTATCCGGCAGTTGTCGCTATTCTGATTGTGGTCGTCGCCTTCTTGGCGGTGATGGATTTGCTATGCGGAGGAGCTGGTTTCGGAGCTCCAGGTCAAGTGATATTCACGAAGTTACGTCTGCCAAGGATGCTTATATCCCTTCTTGCCGGCGCCTCCCTTGCATTGGCTGGACTTCAGATGCAGACAATATTCAGGAATCCTCTCGCTGATCCTCACATTATGGGAGTGAGTGCCGGTGCGGGTGCGGGAGCGGCGGTGGCCACCTTGCTGATAGGGACTTCTCTGCCTGGATTGTTCTCAGGTCTCACTGTTGTGTCAGCCGCTTTTATCGGGGCTTTGCTGACATCAGCCTTAGTCGTGATTGTCGCTTCGAGGATGCGGAACGCCACCACGCTTTTGATCTTCGGTGTGATGCTGGGATTCGTGTTCTGCGCATTGACCGCGATCCTTGAATATTCAGCTAACGCCGAGAGCCTCAAGGTCTTTTACAGCTGGTCGGCCGGAAGCTTCATCTCAGGAGGATATCAAGGGATAGCCATTATCTCCTGCGCTCTTCTCGCGGGCCTTGTGTTGGCACTTTTCAATAACCGTCATCTCGATGTGGCTTTGTTCGGCGAGGAATACTCATCAATGGCAGGAGTCAGCCCGTCCCGTACAAGGAACATATCCATGATAGGAAGTTGCCTGATGGCCGGAGCAGTGACCGCTTTTTGCGGACCGCTCGGTTTTGTGGGTATTGTCGCCCCACACATAGCCAGGGCTGTCGCAGGTACTTCAGTGCATATTAAGACCATTCCGGTCACCCTTCTGACCGGTGCCGGTCTCTCTCTGTCAGCGGACATTCTCTCCCAAGTGTTCGGCAGGCCTCTTCCCGTGGGCAGCACAATGGCGATAATCGGCATTCCTATAATTATTTACATTCTTCTTAAGAGATGATCAAGGCGACCGACATAGTATTAGGTTACTTTCCAGAGAGAGCTGTCGCCGGGCCGTTGAGCTTCAACTATGCCGACGGGGAATGCGTCATGCTCCGCGGAAGGAACGGAAGCGGGAAAACCACATTGATGAAGACTATAGCCGGATTGTTAAAGCCGTTGTCAGGAACTATCGTGAAAGGGGGAGAGGCGATCCTGGTACCAACAAGAATCCCGAAGGTTAAAGGATTCACAGTCATTGATTTCGTGAGGACTGGGATGCTTGCGGAGGCAGGGGCTTTCAAAAAGCTTGACAGGAAGTACGAGAGTCGTGTCGAGGATGCTATCCGGATGATGAAACTAGACTCGCTGGCCATAAAAGATCTGAGTCAGATCAGTGATGGCGAGTTCCAGAAAGCTTGTGTCGCCGCTGCCCTGACTAGGGAGGCTAATGTGATGATGCTTGACGAGCCGACCGCGTTTCTGGACGTGGAAAACAGGGCGATGGTGTTAAGTACCCTTCAGCGACTCGCTCATGAGACGGGCACCACTATCATATTCTCCACACATGACATCCACGATGGAGTAGTCTATTCAGACTCGGTTCTTGCCCTTTAGTACCTATTTTTTGCTGAAAGCCAGATTCACGCTCTGATAGAAGGCTTGAGCTTCCTTAAGGACATCATCCCTGGTCCTGTCCATCAAATCCTCGTCGTAAGTCCACCCGTCGTGCTGGGTGACGGCAAACTGCTGGAAACGGCGTACGGGGGAGAGCACGGTCAGTACTCCGTCCGTATAATACCCCAAGTCCTGATATGTGGCCATAAATGCCCGCTCCTTGAAATCGTCCGAGAGAATATCCCTTCCATAGAAAGGAGCCTCATAGGATAGATGCAGCATTGACATCACAGTTGGCATGATGTCGATTTGTGAGCATACTTTATCAATATAGCGAGGCTCGATAAAGCCGGGCGAGTAGATTAACGCCGGGATATGGTAGCAGTCCACCGGAAGCGAGGTCTTGCCGGCTGAGGATGCGCAGTGGTCAGCCATAATGATGAAAACCGTCTCATTAAACCATGGCTTTTCTGAGGCTTCGGAGAGGAATTTTCCGATGGCCCAGTCGGTATATTTTACCGCGGCATGGCGGCTCATCGGATTGCCATCGTATTGGATCCGGCCTTCCGGATAAGTGTAAGGACGATGGTTGGAAATGGTCATTATCTGGGCGAAGAATGGTTCTCCAGCCGACCAGGAAGCGTCGAAGCGCTTAATGGCCTCACGGTAGGAATCCTCATCAGAAGTACCCCAGATGTTTGAGAAAGCTATAGCGTCCTTGTCATAGGTCTTCTTGTCGACAATGTCATATCCGCAGTTGCCGTAGAAGGTCCCCATGTTGTCAAAATAACTGTCGCCACCATAGATGAAGCTGGTATGGTAGCCGTTTTGACGGAATACCTCTCCGGTTGAGAACAGTCCCGTATTGTCAGGCCGCTTGACCAGGCTCTCTCCAGATGATGGCGGGATATTGAGAGTCACGGCCTCCAGTCCTCGGACTGTACGGTTGCCGGTAGCGTAAAGGTTGTCAAAGACAAGGCTCTTTTCCAGCAGGGCGTCCAGGTTCGGGGTTATCCCGTCTGTCGAGCCGTAGCGGGTAAGGAAATCCGCGCTAAGGCTTTCAACCGTGATCAGAACGACATTCTTTTTGATAGGAGGTAGGCTGTCCTTGACAATTTGTATCCCGTTCTCGTCCTGACCGCTCATAAGCTTCTTGAGAGTCTCTGCCTCATCCTGTGGAATCATCGCATAGAACTGCTCGTAGTCCAGCTCGTTGGATGCGAATGCCTCCAGGAAGTCCCAGCATCCGTTCTCCTGTATCTGGGTCGCGAATAGATTCTCCCCGCCGAAATGCCGGTAACCATAGTGCAACCAGCCATAGCTTACAACGCATGCGGCCGCGAGGGCAGCCAAAGTCATGCCCCATCGCTTCCAGCTGGAAATCCCGCTTTGATTGACATCCTTTCCTTTGGTCATCCACCAGCATATCACACCAGACACCACGAGCATGGCCAAGATTATCCATAACATTGGATAAGACTCGAATATGTTGCCGATGACCTCGTTAGTGTAGACCAAGTAGTCCACCGCTATGAAGTTGAACCGCACGCCGAATTCGCTCCAGAAGACGACCTCGCTGATAGCGATGGTTATGGCGCAGCAGCAGTATAGCATCATCATTATCCAGATGGCGGCTGTCCGCCAGCCTTTCCGGACTTTCGGAACAAACACTTTGATTGTCAAGCAAAGCCAAAGGAGAGCGAGAACCGCATTAACAATCCTTGGCAGTGGACCGCCATATTCATCCGTGATATCATTGAAAAATAGGATGTAAGCTGTCAGAAGAGTCATGCCACCCCACAATATCCATTTATATGGCTTGCGGTACTTGTCATCCGTCAGGAAAGTGTAGAATATGAAGGCGGGCACCAATGCGATGGCTGTGAAAGCCAAATCGTTGAGGAAACCTAACACAAAGATCTTAAGCCAATCGATCCAGCCCCAGTCCACCACTGTAAGGGGATGAAGTATCAGGACAATCCGGATCAGAAAGCCCAAAACCAATGTGAGGCATAGAAAGCGTGGCGCGAAAAACGCGAACCAGTCAGTGACTTTTTGTTTGTTCATCTACAATCAGATTTTTCTTCCTTTAGGGACTATGACTCGCAATGCAGCAGGAGCGACTTCGACAGTGATCTCGGTCCCTTTCATGCATGGGTCTCCGTCATGATGGGCTGGACCCATCGAAGAGCGGTGGATGGTGATTTTCTTACCTCGCAGCATTACCGTGCGGCGGCTTTTGTGGGCGAATCCTGTAAGCAGACGGGTCGCTAGTGCCGGGATTTCCCATGTACGGAAAGGCTTTACAATCGTCACGTCCAATACCCCGTCTGTAAGCGAAGCCAGAGAGCATATCCTGGCCTGGTTGCCCCACTGGTTGGCGTTTCCGACCGTCACGAATACGGCTGGAGTGACCATCTTCTTGCCGTCCACCTCGATGGTGTAAGTGTCAGGGGTGAAGTGCCGCCATATTTTCCAGGCAAGGGAGATATAGGTCCAGAGGCCGCGGCGGTCCGCTTTATCAAACTGCCAGGCAACCTCGGCATCCAAACCGACTCCCGTAGTGCAGAAGAAGGGTTTCCCGTCAAGGAGCCCATAATCCATCGATGCGGAAACGCCTTCCTCGAGTATCCTGAGGGCGGCCTCTGTTTTCCTGCTAATGCCCAGATGAAGAGCCAGACCGTCACCACTTCCACACGGAATAATACCCATGGTCTTATCCGTGCCTATAAGCCCTTGGGCCACTTCGCTAACCGTCCCGTCCCCACCTACCGCCACTACGATGTCGGCATCGGTGGAGCGGGCTATCTCGGTGGCATGGCCGGGACGTTTAGTGAATATGGTCTCATACGCGAAGTTGTGTCGCGCGATGGCCTTCAGAATGGGTCCTTTATCTTTCCCGCCGGAAAGCGGGTTGACAACGAAACAGATTCTTTTCAATGTGTGGCTGACAGGAAATCAGTAGCTCTGGGCGATGGCGATGAAGTCGTCAGCCTTGAGGGCGGCGCCACCGATCAATCCACCGTCGATATCCTTCTGGGCGAAGAGCTCCTTTGCGTTTGAAGGCTTGCAGCTTCCACCGTAGAGGATGGTGGTGTCCTCGGCTACGGTCTCACCGAACTTGCCGGCGAGGACCTTGCGGATGCAAGCGTGAATCTCCTCAGCCTGCTCGGCTGTGGCGGTCTTTCCGGTACCGATGGCCCAGACGGGCTCGTAGGCCACGACAATCTTAGCCATATCCTCAGCTGTGAACTGGAACAGCACGTTCTCTATCTGGCTGGTGACAACCTCGAAGTGCTTGCCGGCCTCTCTCTCGTCAAGGTTCTCTCCGACGCAGAGGATTATGCCAAGGCCAGCGCCAAGGGCGAGTTTGACCTTCTCAACAAGCTTCTCATCAGTCTCACCGTAGTACTGCCTTCTCTCGGAATGCCCGAGGATTGTCCACTGGCAACCAACAGAGGTGAGCATGCCGACGGAGACCTCACCAGTGTAGGCACCCTTCTCATGGTCAGCGCAGTTCTGTGCGGAGACCTCAACCTTTGAGCCCTTAACAGCCTCGGCGACAGCGCAGAGGTGGGTGAAAGGAGCGGCAACGATAAGGCCGACATTCTCGGGAGTCTCAACAGATTTGGCGGCGACGGCTTTGGCGAGCTCAATGCCTTCCTGGAGGTTGGTGTTCATCTTCCAGTTTCCAGCGACGATTTTCTTTCTCATGTTCTTTGATATACTTTAGTTTGTTAATTTCGCAACAGCCTGCAAATTTAACTTATTTTGCCTAAATTCGCGAGATTTAAAGAACAAAAAGAAAACATATCATAAGAAGATGAAGAATTTCGTAGAGGAACTTAAGTGGAGAGGCATGATCCAGGACATCATGCCAGGAACTGAGGAGAAACTCATGGAAGGCCCGCAGGCGGCTTATGTCGGAATCGACCCGACAGCTGATTCCTTGCACATCGGTCACCTTGTCAGTATAATGATTCTGAAGCACTTCCAGCAATGCGGGCATAAGCCTATCGCCCTCATTGGTGGTGCCACCGGCATGATCGGCGACCCTTCGATGAAGTCCCAGGAGAGAAAGCTTCTCGACGAGGAGACCCTAAAACATAACATCGAAGGAATCCGTGCCCAGCTCTCCAAGATCCTGGACTTCGATTCCGACGCCCCGAACAAAGCCGAGCTTGTCAACAACTACGATTGGATGAAGGGGTATTCATTCCTCAATTTCATCCGAGACATCGGCAAACATATCACTGTCAATTACATGATGGCTAAGGATTCCGTGAAGAAACGTCTTTCCGACGAGTCCCGCGAGGGCATGTCCTTCACTGAGTTCAGCTACCAGCTGCTCCAAGGATATGATTATCTTTGGCTCTATGAGCACATGGGTTGCCGCCTCCAGCTTGGCGGAAGTGATCAGTGGGGAAATATCACCACCGGTACCGAGCTCATCCGCAGGATCCTTGGCAAGACCGACGCGTTCGCCCTCACATGCCCTCTCGTGAAGAAGGCCGACGGCACCAAGTTCGGAAAGACCGAGAAAGGTAACATCTGGCTCGACCCGGAGAAGACCTCCCCTTACGAGTTCTACCAGTTCTGGCTCAATGTCAGCGATGAGGACGCCGAGAGATACATCAAGATATTCACGATGCTCCCTAAAGAGACTATCGATGCCGCTATCGCTGAGCATCGTGCCGATCCAGGCCGCAGGACCCTCCAGCAGCTCCTCGCGAAGGAGATCACCACGACTATCCACGGTGCCGCTGAATATGAGAACGCCGTCTCCGCTTCCAAGATGCTTTTCGGCAACTCCACTTCCGACGAGCTCCGCAAGCTTGACGAGAAGACTTTCCTGGCGGTTTTCGCCGGTGTTCCCACATTCGATGTGCCCAAGAATGAGCTTCCTTGCAATATCCTCGACTTCCTGGCGGTGAAGACCCAGGTGTTCCCATCCAAGGGCGAGGCAAGGAAGATGACCGTCGGTAATGGCGTGTCCATCAACAAGGACAAGATCACCGACATCGAGTATCAGATCTCGGAGAAAGACATAGTGGACGGGAAGTACATCCTGGCCCAGAAAGGGAAGAAGAACTACTTCATAATCAATATTATATAATTATGGAAAAGCAGGCCACGACAAGACAGCTGAAGGTCGCTCGCGAGATCCAGAAGGACCTCGCCGAGATCATCCGCGGCAAAGGCATGGCCTTCTTCGGAGGTGCCATGGTCACTGTCAGCGAGGTCAGGGTCAGCCCGGACCTCTCTATAGCTAAGACCTATGTGAGCATATTCCCTTCCGCTAAAGCGGAGGAGGTGATGAAGATCCTGAACGACAACATCCGTGAGCTTCGCGGCGCTCTCGGGCGCCAGGTCGGAAGACAACTCAGGATTGTACCTGAGATCGTTTTCTATCTAGACACCACCCTCGACTACGCCGAGCACATCGAGGAACTGCTGAAGAAATAGGTTTTTATTTCAGCCTTCCGGACACACAAGCGTCAATTTGGTGCCCAAAAGGCACTTTCTAAGCTTCCAGGGCACAAAGAACGCTTATTTGTGCCCTCAGCTTAAGACATAGGTCGTAGCATCAATGGCAAGCTATTACCATCGCATCAATACATCCCTGTCATAATTCCAGATAGTAATGATGAAAGACTGTATTTGCGTTTTTGCCTAAAATGAATATCTTTGTATCAATACGCCCGTAATGAAAAAAGAAGACCATACCATAACGTCATCAAGGAAATTAGACACCTTGAATCAAAAGATATGGGATCTCGGTTTCACAACGGAAACATTACGTGAACTAACTCAAGTAGCTAAAGAGATATACGATGGCACCACGGTATTTGAACGAATTCCACAAGCGCAACAGCCAGGCTTGTCGAGAGGCTCTACGCTCCTCTGCGCGGCGGCCGTTATCTGTCGAGGATGTCCTGAAACAGAGTCAGAGAAACGGGAGATCTACCGCACGGACGATCTCGTCGGCGAAGGACGTATTCAAGAAACGCTAATTGAAGAATGGGCGCGTATCGTCGGCTGCTGGTACGACGATGCCAGGCTTTTCCTTTCATCCATTTCACAAGTTTTTGATTTCGGTACGGAAAGCACCGTCTTTTTCGACGTTCCACATCGGCTCGTCAGGAAATTCATAACATTGAAACACTACAATGTGTTGCGAACCGGCCTCGACAGGATAATCGTCCATAACGCCCTGTTTCCAAACTCGTATCTTAAGGTTTTGGGTTTTGGGAAAGACGAGGAAGGTATATTCGGAACACTAGTGGAACAACCGTACGTAGAAGGTTGTGTCGTCAGTGAACAGGAACGTGTTGAGTTTATGCACAATATGGGTTTTGAGGAAGCTGGTGAAGACTACGGGATGAGGCTCAATTACAAGACTGACAATCTTTATGTGGGCGACTTGAATGAGTTCAACCTGCTGAAACATCCCAACGGGAGCATCCATGTCCTTGATGCAGACTGCCGACTCAATGTTCCGACTCTCGGATGTGAAGGGAAATGGATTATCCCCAAAACCGGAGTGGATCACTCATCTCCTTGCTTCATAAATAAGTAGAATGAACCTGTCAAATATCTCCGTGCCGAATGATGTTCCCCATTCGGTAGGTTTGTTTATTAATATGTTTCGCAAGCCTTGCGGAAGCTGAACTGAATAGTAATGAGGATGTTGTTTCTATACATCATTATTAGTATATTTGGCTATATATTATAAAATAATGGCCGGCAACAAACACGCTCTAATACGTTATCGAATTCTGGACGCCTGTTTCAGCAACTCGATGAAAAAGTATTATGCCGAAGACCTCATCAAGAAATGCAATGAGGCCTTGGTTGAATACTATGGCTCCTAAGAGTCCGGCATCAGTCGCCGCACCTTTTTTGATGACCTAAACGACCTGGATGAGATCGTCGGAGAATATGGAGTTGAGATCCTACGCCTCAACGACGGCCGCAAGAAGTACTACCGTTATGACAAAGAGGGTTTTTCTCTCTTCACAAAAGGTTTTACTGAGGACGAAATGCGGGTATTGAAGGAGAATGTCCAGACGCTTCAGCGTTTCAAGGGCCTTCCA
>JAFROA010000003.1 GCA_017429885.1 Bacteroidales bacterium
AAATCGAAGGCTATGGCTCCATTTTGGGCCAAATCAGCGGCGACCTGCGCATGAGCCTTGCACCAGTCTCCGGAAACCCCGGCGGCATGAAGTTGGATGATTATGGGCAGTGACCCTTCACGGGCGTCTTTCGGCTTCGCCACGTAGCCCCTTACGGGAACCGTGTCCAAGGCGCTGACCTCAACATCAAAGCACTCTATATTATCGCCTCGAATGCTGACAGGCTTTGACATCACTGTCGTCTTTTTCTCACGGAGATGGCGTATCTGGCGTTTCCAGTAATGCTTAAGATCCCTTGGAGGTTGGAAACCAGGCTCAAATGCCGATCCGTTTATAACGTAGCCGATCCTTATCGCGTCTTCGGAAGGATCGAGGTTCATGGGTATCCTCTCAGGAAAAGTTCCTTCTGGTCTGAACTCCAGCATTACGGCCACAGGTCCGGTTCTGACATCGGTGAACACGACCCGGGGGCTGGTGATAACCCCGATTTTCTCCACACGGGTCATCACTCCGTTTTCGAATACCGCAACCTCAAGTGGGTTGGGATAGTTCTTGACAGGCTCAACGCTCACGATAACCGTGTCTGACGAAGCGTACTGTCCATCCGGATGGTTGAGTCCAAATCTTAGGCAGGTCACGATCCCGGCACCCTGGCAAGGTGAGAGGGACAGGAAGATTCCGATTGCGGTGACCGAGACGAATCTGGAAAGATTGAGCATATTAATCAGGTTTAAAGATTTCGCTTGCGTGCCATTTGTAAATATAGGCATATTCTTACTGAATAATCGCGGAAATTGGTTATTTTTGTCAGATAAGTGTTTTAAGACAAATAATTTCAATAGATATGGTTAAAGTTAATTTGGGAGGTTGCGACTCCTTCGTGAAAGACGCTGATTACAAAGTTTATGTAGAGAAAGCCCTTGAGGCGTTGGATATATTGAAAAGCGGCAGCGGCGCCGGCAATGATTTCCTCGGATGGAAGCATCTCCCTTCAGAGACTCCCGAATCTCTTATAGCCGATTGCGAGGCTGTCCGTGATTGCTGGAAAGCCAAGGGTGTCGACCTCGTGGTTGTTATCGGTATAGGTGGATCATATCTCGGAGCACGCTGCGCAATCGAGGCTCTCTCTCATAATTTCGCGAAGCAGCTTTCCGGAAAGAAGGATGCACCAGAGGTGGTTTTCGCCGGTAATAATCTCTCAGAGGAATATCTCGCCGAGCTTATGGATCTGGTCGCTGAGAGGAACGTGGCCACTGTGGTGATATCCAAGTCCGGCACCACTACTGAGCCGGCAGTCGCCTTCCGCGTGGTCAAGGAATATATTGAGAAGAATTATAAGGATGCCTCCGAGAGGATCGTCGCCATCACTGATGCCAAAAAAGGCGCTTTGAAGACTCTCGCGACCCAGGAGGGATATAAGACTTTCGTGGTTCCCGACAATGTGGGAGGCCGTTATTCAGTGCTTACTCCGGTAGGCTTGCTGCCTATTGTCTTAGCTGGTTTTGATGTTCGCGAGATGTTAGCCGGAGCTAAGGAGATGGAGGAGGCTTGCCTGGTCAAATCCGAGGGCAATCCCGCTGTCAAATATGCCGCTATGAGGAATCTGCTTTATTCGGAGCTCGGTAAGAAGGTCGAGATCCTCGTCGCTTACAATCCCAAGCTCCAGTATCTGGGTGAATGGTGGAAGCAGCTTTACGGTGAGTCTGAGGGCAAGGAACTCAAGGGTATATTCCCGGCTTCCGTTAATTTCACGACTGATCTCCACTCTATGGGACAATTCATCCAGGAAGGTGAGAGGATTATGTTCGAGACTGTTGTGAGTGTTGAGAAGAGCAACCGTTCAGTCATCATCGGCAGTGATCCCCAGAACTTGGATCAGCTCAACTATCTGGCTGGCCAGCATGTGGAGCATTGCAACGCGATGGCGCAGTTAGGTACCAAACTCGCTCACATAGACGGTGGTGTGCCCCAGCTTGAGGTTTCGATCGAGAAACTCAGCGCATTCAATCTGGGGGGGCTGTTCCAGTTCTTCGAGTACGCATGTGGAATCAGCGCCTATGTGCTTGGAATTAATCCTTTCAACCAGCCGGGTGTGGAAGCATACAAGAAGAATATGTTCGCCCTTCTGGAGAAACCGGGATACGAGGAGCAGACTAAGGCCATCAAGGAGAGACTATAATTATGCTCTGCCAGGATAAATTCAGAGAGACTTACAAGAGGGAGCCTGAAAGGATATCCTTCTGCCCTTATCGTGTATGCCCTATAGGGGCCCATTCCGACCATCAACTCGGGAAAGTCACGGGCTTCGCCATTGACAAGGGCATCCATATCGCATATTCCCCGAAACTCAATGGTGTCATCGAATTGGCGTCCCTCCAATTCCCGAAGAGGGCGCAGTGGCACCTTAGGGATGTCCCGGAGGAGAAGCGTGGAGATTGGGCGGACTATCTCCGTGGAGCCACGAAAGAGCTTTTCCAGGCCTATCCTTTGAGGGTGGGATTGAGCGGTGTGATTGAGGGGTCGCTACCTATCGGTGGCCTATCCTCATCCGCGGCTGTGACCATCGCTTTCATGAAAGCGTTGTGCCGGGTCAATGATCTCCATCTTGACGACAGGGACTTGATTTTAATGGCCAAGGCTGCGGAGAATAAGTATGTGGGTGTTTCCTGCGGTAAACTGGATCAAAGCTGTGAGGTCTTTTCTAAAAAGGATCATCTTCTCTACTTGGACACTCTTGACGACAGTTACGAGCTGATTCCGACTTCTCCATCAATGAAACCCTATGAGATCGCCATTTTCTTCAGCGGGGTGGAGAGAAATCTCGCGGGCAGCAAGTTCAATATGAGGGTTGATGAGTGCAAGAGCGCGGCATACGCCTTGAAGGCTTATGCCGGAATGGAATACGGGAAGTTCAAGGAGACATATCTCCGGGAAGTTCCTGTCGAGGTCTTCGAGCGTTTCAAGGATCGTCTTCCGGACACATGGCGTAAAAGAGCGGAGCACTGGTTCACCGAGTACGAGCGCGTGGAAAAGGGAGTCGAGGCTTGGAGAAAGGGAGATATTGAGGAATTCGGACGTCTTAGCTTCGAGAGCGGCCGTTCCTCGATCGAGAGTTGGGAGACCGGTTCACCTGAGCTTAAGAAGATATATGACATAATGACCAGGACGGATGGAATCTATGGCGGGCGATTCAGTGGAGCTGGTTTCAAGGGCTGCTGCATGGCACTGATAGATCCATCGTTCCGGGATAGCATATTCGAGAAAGTTGAGAGGGAATATCTCGCTGATTTCCCTGAGCTGAAAGGACATTATTCGGCGTACGTCTGCCATAGTGCGGATGGCGTCAAGATATAGTAAAACTGGTGACAATGAAATGCCTCATCCTCGCGGCCGGCTATGCGACTCGGCTGCGCCCTTTGACCGATAATTTTCCTAAGCCCCTCCTGGAAGTTGGTGGAAAGCCCATCTTGGACTGGCTGGTCGATGACATCGCCGCGACTGGAAAGGTTGACGGTTTCGTTGTCATTTCCAACCACAGGTTCGCCAGGATATTCGAGGATTGGGCGTCAGGAC
>JAFROA010000432.1 GCA_017429885.1 Bacteroidales bacterium
CACGGGACTCCAGTCGGTCTTGATGCAGCCGTAGCGCTCAAGGAGCGACTCCTCGAACTCTTTCCGTGGGCTGATCCTGATTCTGAATATCCCATCATCACACACATCCACCATGACGTTGTGTCCGTCAGCCAATGTCATCCTTTCCGTTGTCATCCTGAACGAAGATAAGGATCTTTTCTCCGGTACATTCGTTCCTGCCGGAGCAGCCGCCGGGCTTAGGCCGTACTCAGCCGCAGCGGAGCGAGGATGGACTCGGCCGGGCCCGGACGGCTGTCCGGCTGAAAACGCCGGCTCGGCAGCCGCTCCGGCTGAAATCGGCTGTCCTGCGTAACTGACAAAAGATGCGGCCAGGAAGGCCAACGCGGTTAATAATCTTCTCATATCGCTGAATTCTAATTGTTTCTGATCCAATCCCTGAATATCAAATCCGTTATCACCTTGCGGTTTCCGTTGTCGGAAATGAAGCCGTTTTTCTTTAAAGCCGAGCATGCCGTCTGGATCGAGCTGGCTGGCCCTATACCATACTTATTCATGAATTCTTTTGAAGTTATCTCCGACCCTTCTTTCCCCTCATGGGCGATCGCCAGCAGTAAGGCTTTCTGCTTCTCGGAGAACCGTGAGAACAGCTCCTGATAAGAAAACGCCTGCTGGGCGATTATGGCGTCATAGATCGACTCGAAATCCTTTTCCTTAATAATATCTCCCTTTTCTGTCTGGGAAAAAGCCTCATTCATGAGGAGTTGGTTATACCAAGTCACTCCTGAGAAATAGTCATAACACTTATAGATAAGATTCTCCTCAATGTCTTTCCCATATTGCCGGAACATCCTCAAGGCGAAGTCTTTATAAACATCTCGGTCTATCACGTCAAGGGTCATCATCACCGCGCTGTTGTAGAATGGTTTGCTTGGGGACTTGAAGATATTGTTCATCGAGTGCCCGATGCTTCCTGTATAGATGAACTGTATGTTCTCGCATTTCTGGAAGACGGTCCGGAGATATGCTTCAGTATTATTCTCCTTGAAGTCCCTGATTCTCTGGAACTCGTCCAAGGCTATCACGACAGGTCTCTTCATGGAGTCCAATACGGAAAGAATTTCCTCAATGGTTCGTTCAGGCTCGGAAATGTCTCTTATCCCCGCGGATACGGAGAACGAGGATGTCAGCTCATTGTAACCGATCACAGGAGTTATAGATTTGAGTCCTTTGAGCAACTTGTCCCTGAGTCCGGATACGCCGGATGAGGAGAACACCGCCTTCGCAAACAAGCTTGCCATTTCTTTAAGGCTCCCCGCCGAATAGATATCAACAAGGAATGTATGGAAACTCTCTTTGATCTCTTTCTTTTGGAAGCAATGCCTGATAAGGCCTGTTTTCCCTAAGCGGCGGTTGGCGAAAAGAGCCACGTTCCTGCCGTTCAGAATATGCTTGCAGAGTTGTGCGGTCTCCTTTTCCCTGTCGCAGAAGTACTCTTCAGGGACATAGGGCGTTAGCACGAAAGGGTTCCGGATTAGGGTTTTCATTTTACGCTATTTTACGTTACGTTGTTTTACGTTACGCAAAAATACGTAAAAAACCAATTAATACAAACATTTACCGGACGTTTCTCTTAACAACCTGTTTCTTTCCTTTGCTGGAAGGCTCTTCGGTCTTGAGGTTCTTTATCTCGAGTCCTTGGACATCGTCCGCCACGATCGCGGGGCGGTAATCCTTGGCTCCGGCCACAAGTCGTACGTTGTCAAGGGTTATCCCCTTGGCGTGACGAATAAACAGTCCCCATGAGGGAAGTTCCTTGAACTGAGAGAATTCCGGATAGACATCCTTCATTTCCGGGATGCTGTCCAGCTCCTCGTCCGAGGTTCCGCGATAGGCGTAAAGCTTGTTCCCGCCACCAGGGTAGATAATCTCAACATTCTTCAATGTGACATTCTCTATCGGCAGTTCGGGGATGCCGACGATTCCGGACGGGGAGATATTCCTCGGCAAGTCCTCGATCGGACCTTCGTAGCTGTAGCCCGCATCAGCCTTAGTCGCCGGTACTTCCACCTTGATGTTGGAGAGGGTGATATTCCTAAGGTATCCCTTCTTCCCGTTGTTCCAGCGGATTCCGGTGCGAAGGTAAATCGCGTTGCTGGTGTTGACCGCCTCAAGGCCGTCCACAAGGATATTCTCGATCTCGCCCCCGTCCACGGACTGGATGGTAATGGCTGAGCGGTGGGTGTCAAACACCTTGTTGTTTATTATCCGGATATTCTTGAATCCTCCTCTTGATACGGTTCCGAACTTGAAGGCGCTAGCGCTGGAGCGGGCGACACAGTTCCGGACCTCGATGTCCTCGCAAAGATGCTCCGCAGAGTGGGACTTGAAACAGATAGCGTCATCGGAAGCATCTATGAATGAGTCTTTTATCAAGACATGACGACAATCCACGATGTCCAGTCCGTCGTTGTTCCAGTAGTTCTTGCTGTCCATCAGGATCCCACTTATTGTGAGGTTCTCGCACTGGTCGGTGACCAG
>JAFROA010000433.1 GCA_017429885.1 Bacteroidales bacterium
GCCAGATGGCGCCCGAACAGCAGGAACTCATATTCCGTTGGAGCCAGCTTCAGTCCTGTCTGGGGCGATCAACTCAACTCCAATGCCGTTTTTACTCTTGGCAGCATCGTGTCCGCTGATGTGAGAGTCGAGGAAAGAGAGACAATAGGGAAAGCATCCTCTATCAACTATAACTCCAGCCACTTCTTTCAGAACACTCGTTTCTCTCTCCATACCTCCTTCAATGCCGGAGCATCCAGTAATAAGAAAACGTCAACCTGGGCGGAAGCGGTTTTGAAAGGACATGATGAACTCGAGGAAACGATTCTCGGCGACACCTACAAGCTCACTCCCCACAGCACCAGCAACAATGCCGGAGCCTCAATCACATTAAGGGATTCCACCTTCGCTGGAGTCTCTTCCCTCTTGGCGGAGGGCGGTATAAGGCTCAGGGGTAACCGTCTCCTTGACCATTACAGCGGAGCTATCCTTGTTGAGGAAGATGTGTGGCGAGACAGCGTCAGGCTAAGGGAGAACTTCAATTACCTGGAATTGTACGCTGAGCCTAATGTCAGGATGAGCTACCACAAAAAAGGCTATGGAGCTGATCTCTACACTACTATCCATTTTTACGGGAACCACCTGACTGACAAGGATAAAAGAGCGAAAGTAAATTGGAGGCCACCGTCCACCATAGGTAATTTCCAGTTATTTTGGAATCCGGCTCCAGCCCATCGTTTAGCGGTCGGAGGTTCCCGTTCCGTCACCCACCCCGAATATCAGAAGATATGTTGGTACGACCGTCAGGGAGCGGTAGAAGGACAGCTGTTCAGGGGCGATCCTGATCTCAACGCAACAGTAAGAAGTTCAGCCTTTTTCGATTACCAATTGAATATCAAAAGGTTCCGTTTCACTTCCCGTTCCGCTCTCACCCACACCAGCGATGAGATTGAGCAGTTTTTCCAAACAGAGATAATTGACGGGAGGCCATATACTGTGTTCCAATGGGACAACACCGCCTACGGAGATAGTTTCAACCATATTTCCGGATTGTACTGGAATGGGAAGGTTCTCACAAGTTCCCTACTCGCCGACTACCTTCAGGAGCGTAGGCACAAATACGAGAGCGGAGACAAGATCAAGGACAGCCACCGCTGGATCATCAGGGCTGGCGTAGGGGTTCATCCTGGGCATGGATGGGACTTCAGCGCTGACGGCATCTACCAAGGAGACATAGTCACTTTCTATTCGATTCTCAAGGAATACGTCACCGTTAATGCCAGAATATCAAAACGTCTCGGCAAGATCACCATATCCCTTGACGGCAGGGATCTACTGGACAGGAAAAGAGTCGTCACCTTCTATTCTGAGGACTTTACTGACTCTTGGGAAGAAGAAAGCAGGATGAACCGGAGGCTCATCCTGCTGGGTTGCAAATGGAATTTCTGATCGGATATATTCCTAGAAGATGTAGGCGAGGCCGGCCTTCGCGTACCTCTTGATCCTCTTGGTTCCGTCGCCGGAGGTGTCCAGATTGAACATGCCCTGGCCATAACCGGCAGTGATCTGGATCTTTCCGAGATTCAGTCCGAGACCGCCGCCGAGAAGGACGTTGGTGCGGCTATAGTCACTATCCTTGTACCTGTTAACCTTACCGTAGGAAAGACTTCCAGCGGAAGCCTGGACAGTCGAGACAAGACCGAGCTGGACGGTGGGGCCGGCAAACAGGAACAGCCTGGAATTGGCGCCGATATTGAACCCGAGGTTCAGATAGACGGGCACATTCGCGAAATGCTCCCTTATCTTGGCGTCAACAATATCGAGATAGTTATCATTGCACATCAGGAAGGAATAATACAGTCCCGGAGCGATACCGATAAGATCCGAAATCGGAAGATTGTAGGAGAAACCGGCATAAGCTCCGTTCATCCCAGCCTCAGCGCTGGCTCCTGAGATGGTGATCTGGTCTCCGGCGTGAAGGTAGCCCGCGCCAACTGACATCTGGGCGAATGAGTTCGTGGCGATTGTCATCATGACCGCGGCCGCGATAAGAATAATGATTCTTTTCATAATCTTAAATGATTGATTAAATGTAGTACCCCCATGGCGAAACGAAC
>JAFROA010000434.1 GCA_017429885.1 Bacteroidales bacterium
AAGTGTCAGCCTCCGCATCGTGAAATGTCTTTCCGTCCCAATAAAGCCTCTTGCCTGTCCGATAAGCTATGTTACCCAAATGGGCGAACTTGGCGATGTGGGCGCCTATCTGAATGCTGGCGTTGCAATTGGGGTTGCGGCTCTTGATGCATTCCAGATGGTTCTTCACGTGAAGGTTAAGGCCTCCCTCGCCATAACTCTTATGAAGTGCGACAGCTTCCATGCGTTCGGCACCTCCCACTTTCTCGGGAATAACCTCCCATCCACCTCGGTCGATGACAAGGGTTCCGTTCTCGCCCACGAATCCGAGACCATGATTGCGGCCATACGCACCGTCATCAATGCCGATGGCGTGATCCCACATTACTGTGAAGTCTTTGAAGGTATATACCGTCTGGAGCAGGTCGGGAGTCTCGCAGGCGTCGTCCGGATAACCGAACTTGCCGCCAGAGGCCATTATGCTCTCAGGTGCGGTGACATTCATGCCATAAAGGGCGTAATCAAGGAGATGTACACCCCAGTCAGTCATAAGTCCGCCCGCATAATCCCAGAACCACCTGAAAGTGAAGTGGAAACGATTGGGATTGAAAGGACGCAGAGGCGCCGGCCCCAGCCACATGTCATAATCCACTCCTTCTGGAGCCGGCTGATCAGGCTTGACTGGAATTGAAGGGCACCAGCCCTGATACGAGAACACGCGGACTGTACGTATCTTACCCAGTTTGCCGCTATGGACGAAATCCATCGCATCCTGCCAGTGAGGGTCACTACGCTGCCACTGCCCCACCTGGACTACCCTGTTGTATTTCTCAGCCGCGCGGACCATTATATTACATTCCTCAATGCTATTTCCAAGCGGTTTCTCGCAGTAGACATCCTTCCCGGCCTCGCAGGCGGCAACCAGCTGGAGACAATGCCAATGATCAGGGGTGCCTATTATGACCACATCCACATCCTTGTTGTCGATGAGTTTCCTCCAGTCCTTGTAAAGGTGCTTAACCTTCTTGCCCTGAATCTTCTCAGTGTCAGCGGCTCTCTGCTCCAGCACTCCACTGTCAATATCGCACAAAGCGATGCAATCGACCTCCGGATTACGGAGGAACGCCTGTAGATTGGTGAATCCCTGACCACGGCAACCTATCAGGCCTAGGTGGATCTTATCATTGGCTCCCGCCGGCTTGGCTGCCATGCGGACCATAAGTGGACTCAAAGTGAGCCCGGCGCCAAGCAAGGCACTCTTTTCCATAAACTCTCTTCGTGTCATTGTATTTAGTGTTATATGTTTTTAAATGTCATGGCACTCAGAACCTCACGACAAAGCTCGTCTTGGCGGTGAGGTCATCAAAATCAGCCTTGGTCTCCAACTCATTCTTTACCCTATGGTTGGGCGTCCAAATTGTGGTACGCATTCCATTGAATCCGAACCGGTTGTAGACAACGGTACCGACTAACGAATATCTCCCCATAGAGAAACTCAGCCCTGACCGCAAAGTGACTGTCGGTACGATACTGCCGTCAAACCTTGTCTTATTGACGGACCCA
>JAFROA010000435.1 GCA_017429885.1 Bacteroidales bacterium
AGATGTTCGCTACCGGATTCGTGACTAAGCCTGGGGCTGTCTCCGAAGTCTCCGGACGTGAGGGCCTGGACTGGATGAGGGATTATGCTGTCAGAAATGGAAGGGCGGTGGCTGGAAGCCTTTCCACAACGTCTCTCGAGGGGTTCCGTAACAGGTTCTATTTCGTGTTCCCCGACGGAGCGGTGTCTTATTACGACAAGCGGCACTTATTCACCTATTCGGGGGAACATAAGCGATATGTCCCCGGAAAAGAACGTGTTATTGTCGAGTATAAGGGTTTCAGAATCCTGCTCCAGGTTTGTTATGACCTGCGTTTCCCGGCATTCGCAAGGAACCGTCTTGTGGATGGGCGTCCTGAATATGACCTCATCCTTTATGTGGCTAGTTGGCCGGAGTCGAGGATTGCCGCATGGGACGCCTTGCTCAAAGCCAGAGCTATTGAGAACGCTTGTTATGTGGCTGGAGTGAACCGTGTCGGTTCAGATCCAAAGAATATATATCCCGGACATACTACTTTAATTAATCCTTTGGGTGAAGTGCTTTCAATTTGTAAGCAAAATGCGGTTGACTCTATAATTTGTGAAGTTTCAATGGAGTTTCTGGATGCTTACAGGCAAGGGTTCCCGGTTTTGGCTGACGCTGATTAGAAACGATTTATATTATTATTTCCTTGATTATTTGAACTTGTTTTCTTTTATTTGTGTCAGGTTATAGTTTATAACAACATGAGTATTTTATCAATTCTCGCTCTCTCCCTTCTTATCCTCGCCCTTCCATAGGCGCGGACTGAAAGGTGTGTTTGAAATTGTAAAGATATTCCTACTCCTTCCAGTCCAAGACTGAGAAGGAGTTTTCTTTTTTAGGGTTATTATATCGTGTATATGAACGGACAAGTGTATATTTTCGACACCACTCTCAGGGACGGCGAGCAGGTCCCGGGTTGTCAGCTCAACACCGTTGAGAAGATTCAGGTGGCCAAGGCTCTGGAGCAGTTGGGTGTGGATATCATTGAGGCGGGATTCCCCATTTCCAGTCCCGGAGATTTCAATTCGGTAGTTGAGATTTCTAAAGCCGTGACCTGGCCTGTCATCTGTGCCCTTTCGAGGGCGGTGGAGAAAGACATAGATATGGCTGCGGATGCCTTGAAGTACGCGAAGCGCAAGCGGATCCACACTGGAATAGGCACCTCGGATGAGCATATCCGTTATAAGTTCAACTCCAATAGGGAGGAAATCCTTGAACGTGCGGTCCGGGCTGTAAAATACGCCAAGAAATATGTGGAGGATGTCGAGTTCTATGCGGAGGATGCCGGACGTACAGACAATGAGTATCTCGCCCGTGTCGTGGAAGCAGCGATCAAGGCTGGAGCGACAGTTGTGAATATTCCTGACACGACAGGTTACTGCTTGCCGGAAGAGTATGGGGCGAAGATAAAATATCTTGTTGAACATGTGGATGGGATCGAGAAAGCGGTCATATCGACCCACTGCCATAACGATCTCGGGATGGCTACCGCCAACACTATGGCGGGGCTGCTCAATGGGGCCCGGCAGTGCGAGGTCACGATCAATGGAATAGGGGAGAGGGCCGGGAACACTGCTCTGGAAGAGATAGCCATGATTTTGAAGGCCCATAAGGGTATTCCCCTGGAAACTAACATTAACACCAAGAGGATCTACCCTACTAGCAGGATGGTATCATCTCTCATGAATATGCCCGTCCAGCCAAACAAGGCGATTGTCGGCAAAAACGCTTTCGCACACTCGTCCGGGATACATCAAGACGGGGTTTTGAAGAATGCGGGGACTTATGAGATCATTGACCCTAATGACGTCGGAATTGACACGAACGCCATAGTTCTGACCGCGAGGAGCGGTAGGGCTGCCTTGAAATACCGTCTCGAGGTGAACGGTGTCAAACTGGATGACCCTAAACTGGACGAAGTGTACAAGGCTTTCTTGAAACTCGCTGACAGCAAGAAAGAAATCCATGACGATGACATCCTGATGTTGGCGGGAGCTGACAGGGCCCATGGCCGGCGGATCAAGGTCGATTGGTTACAGGCCACCAGTGGGATTGGCATGAAGCCTGTCGCTTCTATCGGGCTTGACATCGCCGGTGAGAAATTTGAGGCTGCTGCAACCGGGAACGGTCCTGTGGACGCTTCCATTAACGCTCTTCGCCAGATAGTTCATAGACCCATGACTATCAATGAGTTCACTATCCAGGGCATCACAAAGGGCTCGGATGACTCCTGTAAAGTCCATATGCAGGTCGAGAGTGAGGGCAGGGTTTATTATGGTTTCGGTGCCAGCACGGACATCGTCTCGGCCTCAGTCGAGGCTTATGTGGATTGCATCAATAAGATCTGATTCTGATGAACACGCTTTTTGACAAGATTTGGGATTCTCATGTGGTTCAGAGGGTCGATGGAGGGCTGGAACAGCTTTATATTGACCGGCTTTACTGCCATGAGGTGACAAGTCCACAGGCTTTCGACGGCCTCCGTTCCCGTGGAGTAGGCTGCTTCAGGCCGGAGCGGATAATATGTATGCCTGACCATAACATCCCCACCGTCGGTCAGGAATCTCCGATTCAGGATCCAGTCTCACGTAAGCAGGTGGACACGCTCAGCGCCAACGCCGCCGAATTCGGCCTGACTCATTTCGGAGTGATGCATAAAGACAACGGAATTGTCCACGTGGTAGGGCCGGAGAAGGGCCTTTCCCTGCCCGGAATGACCATTGTTTGCGGTGATTCCCATACTTCGACCCATGGGGCGGTTGGAGCTGTGGCTTTCGGCATTGGAACCAGTGAGGTCGAGATGGTCCTGGCCTCTCAATGCGTACTCCAGCAAAAGCCTAAGTCAATGAGAATCACAGTCGAAGGCCCTCTTGCCAAAGGAGTGACCGCCAAAGACATCGCCTTGTTTCTGATGAGCGAGATATCCACAAGCGGGGCGACTGGTTACTTTGTCGAGTATTCAGGATCCACTGTGAGATCTCTTTCCATGGAGGGGCGCCTGACATTGTGCAACCTTTCGATAGAGATGGGTGCCAGGGGTGGTTTCGTTGCCCCAGATGAGATCACGTTCAATTACCTGAAGGGGAAGGAATATGCCCCTAAAGGGGAAGCTTGGGATAAGGCGGTTGCCCAATGGAGTACTCTCAAGAGCGATGAGGATGCGGTATTTGATAAAGAGTTATTCTTTGACGCTACTTTGATAGAGCCTATGGTAACGTTCGGGACCAATCCCGGGGCGGGGGTTCCGATAACCGGGAGCATACCTCGGGGATACCCGGCTAAATCATTGGCATACATGAACTTCCATGAAGGTGATAGGATGATTGGTAAGCCTGTTGACTATGTTTTCCTCGGAGCCTGTACAAATGGCAGGATCGAGGATTTCAGAAACTTCGCGTCAATTGTGAAAGGTCGCCATAAGGCTCCCGGAGTTATCGCGTGGCTGGTTCCCGGTTCATGGGCGGTTCGTCGTCAGATTGAGGAGGAGGGTTTGGATAGGGTGCTTAAAGATGCCGGGTTTGAGATCCGACAGCCAGGATGCTCCGCCTGCCTAGCCATGAACGAGGACAAGGTGCCGCCGGGAAAGTATTGTGTGTCAACAAGTAACCGTAACTTTGAAGGGCGTCAGGGGCCAGGCTCAAGGACTATCCTGGCAAGCCCGCTGACAGCAGCGGCGGCCGCTGTGACTGGAGTTGTGACAGATCCGAGGGAATTATTATGAAACAGAGATTTGATATTGTTGAGAGCACATGCGTGCCTCTCCCGATAGATAACATAGATACAGACCAGATCATTCCGGCCCGTTTCCTCAAAGCGACAACCAGGGATGAGAGGTTTTTTGGCGAGAATCTGTTCAGGGACTGGCGTTTCCGACCTGACGGATCGCCTGATCCATCTTTTGTGATGAATGATCCTCGCTTCAAAGGCGATATTCTGGTGGCGGGAAAGAATTTCGGATGTGGATCCAGTCGTGAGCACGCAGCGTGGGCGATAGCCGGATTCGGATTCAAGGTGGTGATATCCAGCTCATTCGCTGACATTCATAAGAACAATGAGCTTAATAACTTTGTGTTGCCGGTTGTTGTGTCGGAGGCTTTTCTGTCTGGTTTGTTCAGGTCTATAGCTGATGGTCCTTCCACTAAAGTGAGGGTCGATGTCCCTTCGCAGACCGTGACCAATCTCGCCACTGGCGCATGCGAGTCTTTCGATCTGAATCCCTACAAGAAATATTGCTTGATGAACGCTCTGGATGACATTGATTTCCTTCTTCTGCAGAGTGATAAGATAGAAACTTTTGAAAAAGACAGATATGAGATTATCAATCGCTAAACTACCTGGAGACGGCATAGGTCCTGAGGTGGTGGAACAAGCTGTAAAGGCCGTGGAAGCGGTTTGTGACAGATTCGGCCATGAGGCGGTATTCACTTTCGGTTATATGGGAGCCGCTGCAATTGATCGTTTCGGTGACCCATACCCCGAGGAAACCCACAAGCTCTGTCTCGAAAGTGACGCTGTCCTCTTCGGTGCTGTAGGTGACCCGAGATATGACAATGATCCGAACTCTAAGATACGTCCTGAACAGGGGCTTTTGGCTATTCGGAAACAACTGGGTCTTTACGCCAATCTCCGTCCTGTCGAGACATTCAAGTCCCTCGTGAACAAATCACCGTTGCGCGCTGAGCTGGTTGATGGAGCTGATTTCCTTTGTGTGAGAGAGCTCACCGGAGGGATGTATTTCGGTGAGAGAGGCAGGAAAGATGGTGGGGACACGGCTTACGACACCTGCGTGTATAGCCGCTTCGAGGTTGATCGCATCCTCCGTCTCGCTTTCGGATATGCCAGAAGGCGCCGTAAACATCTGACAGTGGTGGACAAAGCCAATATTATGGAGACGTCGAGACTATGGCGGGCCATAGCTAAGGAAATGGAGCCGGAATATCCTGACGTGGTGGTGGATTACATGTTTGTGGACAACGCCGCGATGCAGCTCATCCGCTGTCCCAAGTTCTTCGATGTCATTGTCACAGAGAACACTTTCGGTGATATTCTGACAGATGAGGCTAGTTGCGTGTCGGGATCGATGGGGTTGCTGGCCTCCGCCTCGATAGGAAAACACACGTCATTGTTCGAGCCGATTCATGGATCGTATCCACAGGCGGCGGGGAAGAATATCGCCAACCCAGTGGCGTCTATCCTTTCCGCGGCTATGATGTTCGAATACTCCTTCGGGCTTATGGAGGAGGGACGGATTATACGTGAGGCGGTGTCCGCTTCCATTGAGGAAGGTGTTGTTACTGAGGATCTTGGAGGTAATAAATCTACCTCTGAGGTCGGTGATTGGATTGCTGATAAAATCTATAAACTATGACACAGATTGATTGGAAAAACCTAGGCTTTGACGCCTATCGCACAAGGACTGTTGTGCGCGCATTCTACAGGGAAGGGGAATGGAGCTCTCCTGAATCGACAGAGGAATTCTCTTTCACATTCGACCCTTTTTCTCAAGTCCTTCATTACGCCATCTCTTGTTTTGAGGGTCTGAAAGCTTTCCGGCGCAAAAACGGGAGCGTTGCCTTGTTCCGCCCGGACCGGAACGCGGCCAGGATGAAGATGATCGCCAATTATCTAGGTATGCCTTGCCCGGATGAGTCGGTGTTCATCCAGATGTGTGAGGAATGTGTCAAACAGAACCTTGAGTTTCTTCCGCCGTACGGTTACGGCGCGTCGATGTATGTCCGTCCTCTATTGATTGGTATTCATCCACAGATGCAGTTGGTTCCGTACCCGGAGGCCATGTTCGCCGTAATGTGCGCTCCTGTGGGATCATATTATGGGGAAAGTATGAAATCGTGTGCCGCCGTGATACCTGGAAACTACGACCGGGCTGCCCCCAAGGGCTCTGGAAGGTACAAGATAGGAGCTAATTACGCCGCCACGTTTATGCCATACAAGATCGCGCACGAGCAAGGTTACACTGAGCTCTTGTACTTGAATTCTTCCACGAGGGAGTTCATTGATGAGTTCGGGTCATCCAATTTCTTCGCTATTCAGGGGAATAAATATATCACTCCTCTATCCGACAGCGTCCTGCCATCCATCACCAACATGACTCTCCAGGAGGTCGCAAAGGACTTGGGAATGGCTGTCGAGAAGAGGCCTGTTCCTCTTGAGGAACTCTCTTCCTTTGAAGAAGCCGCGGGGTGCGGGACAGCGGTCGTGATAACGCCACTTTCGCACATCGACGTCAAACCGGTCTTGGAGGAATCCTTTGTGGAGAAATCCTTCCGTTTCTTCCCTGATGGCGCGGTGGGTCCTGTCTCACGGAAACTATACGGGATGATAACGTCGATCCAGAACGGAGAGGCTGAAGACACACATGGTTGGTGCCATGTTATTTAGGTCATAAATAGTTATCTTCGCGCAAAGTGAACGATATGCGTCAAAGATACCTTTTATCCCTATTATTAGCCTTTTTTGCCCAAATAGTTCTTCCCGCTCAAACTTACAGACTTGATGTAGGTCTCGGTAAGACAGGGGTGCCGATCAGTTCTACCCAGTACGGGATATTCTTCGAGGACATCAATTTCGCGGCTGACGGCGGACTATACGCCGAGCTCGTGAAGAACCGCTCTTTCGAGTTTCCTTCCAATCCTCTTCAGGGTTGGAAGGTTTTCGGGAAAGTGGAGGTCTTCAATGATGGACCGTTCGACCGGAATCCTCATTATGTCAGGCTTTCTGACCCTGGCCATCCGCACAGGTGGACCGGGATTGAGAATGATGGATTCTTCGGGATCGGGGTCCATGGAGGTGAGGAATACCGGTTCAGCGTATGGGCGAGAGTCCCAGAGGGAGGCTCCTCTAAACTTAATGTTGAGTTGTCTGACCCTGCGTCGATGGAAGAGGATCATGCTCTTTGTGACGCGGAATTGGCTGTCTCAGGAACTGAGTGGAAACAATACGAATTGATCCTAAAGCCTTCCAAAACACTAGACAAGGCCGTTTTGCGATTATTCCTTGATGGTGGCAGGCTTGCCACGGACCTTGAGCATGTGTCACTCTTCCCGGTTGACACATGGAATGGGCATCGCAACGGCATGAGAAAGGATCTGGCGCAGGCTTTGGCCGATCTCCATCCAGGAATATTCCGTTTCCCCGGAGGCTGCATAGTGGAGGGAACAGAGGTCTCCAGCCGCTACAATTGGAAGAACTCGGTCGGCCCTGTTGAGAACCGTCCCCTCAACTCCAACCGTTGGCAGTATTGTTTCCCTTATCGCCTTTACCCGGATTATCACCAGAGCTACGGACTCGGTTTTTATGAGTTCTTCCTCCTCTCTGAGGAGATCGGTAGTGAGCCATTGCCTGTTTTGAGTTGTGGTCTGGCCTGCCAGTTCCAGAATGACGGTGATGACGCCCATATTCCCGTGGATCGCCTTCAGCCGTACATTCAGGACGCTCTTGACTTGATTGAGTTCGCCAATGGGCCGGCCACTTCGGAATGGGGGAGTGTCAGGGCTGGAATGGGACATCCGAAGCCGTTCAATCTCAAATATATAGCCATCGGTAATGAGCAATGGGGGGAATTGTACACCCAGAGGTTGGAACCGTTTGTGAAGGCTATCCGGGCGGCATATCCTGAGATAAAGATAATCGGCTCCAGCGGTCCTGGTTCGGAGGGAGAGCAGTTTGATTTCCTATGGCCTGAGATGAGGCGCATTGGGGTGGATCTGGTTGACGAGCATTTCTACCGTCCATACGAGTGGTTCCTTTCCCAGGGAGCGCGCTATGACAACTATGACCGCAAAGGCCCGAAGGTGTTTGCCGGTGAGTATGCGTGCCATGCGAGAGGAGCGAAATGGAACCATGCCTACGCAGCCCTTCTGGAGGCCGCTTTCATGACTGGAATAGAGCGTAACGCCGATGTTGTCCAGATGGCCACATACGCCCCGTTGTTCGCTCATGTTGAGGGTTGGCAGTGGAGGCCGGACCTTATCTGGTTTGACAATCTTCGTTCTTTCAGGACCGTCAGTTGGCAGGTTCAGAGCCTATATGGACGTTTTAAGGGACGGAACACATTGTCTTTGAAGATGTCAGACGCTAATGTGACTGGTGCCGATGGTCAAGGGGGACTTTTCGCCAGTGCCGTTTCAGATGGCTCCAAGATCTATGTCAAGGTGGCCAACACGTCTGAGGAACCGCGGGAAGTTGTCCTTAATTTCACTGGTCTTAAGAAGAAAGATCTAGTGAAAGCTGTCGAGGGTGTCCGGTTGGACTGCTCGGACAGGATGGTGGAGAACAGCCTGGATGAT
>JAFROA010000436.1 GCA_017429885.1 Bacteroidales bacterium
GACCCAAGGACGGACTTGTATCAATGGATTTTCGACCGACGGGGTTTTCCTCCAGGCGGACAAGCCGTCGGAAAGGGTCATTGAGTTCATAGGCGATTCATACACTTGCGGATACGGGACTGAAGCCTCCAACAAGGAGCGTTTCTCTCCTGAGACCGAGAACCAGAATCTCACTTATGCCTGCATGACATCAAGGTATTTCGGGGCTGAGCAGATTGTCCTCGCCCACTCCGGGATGGGAATCGCCAGAAATTACAACGGAAAATACACCGATGATAACATGGTGAGCCATTATCTCCGTGTATTTGACTCGGAGGCCGAACCGGTATGGGATGCCGGGAAAGCGCAGATCAAGCCAGCTCTCAGTGTTATTTATTTGGGTACCAACGACTTCTCGACAGGCATGCAGCCGGCTCAGAGAGTTTTCGTCAAGAATTATATCCAATTGCTTAAGGAGATAAAAGATAACTACGGAGAGAATCACCCTATTCTATGCATGGCTCCGAAACACGATCCTCTGCAGGAGGAATATATCCGGAAGGCCATTGAGTCCAGCGGACTTCAAGGGGTTCATTTCCTGCCTCTTTCCTACTCTGTCCATAACCATGTCGAGGACATGGGTGCGGACGGCCATCCTAATGGTTCCGGTCACAAGAAGATCGCTTATACAGTCATCCCCGTGGTTTCGACAATCATGGGATGGGAAATGACAAACAATAAGGTATTATAAATATGACTACATTCAAGAAAGTTCTGACGTGGATTATCGTGGGCCTTATCTTGGCCACGGCGGCATTCGTCTATTTCAGGTTCTATTTCGTGTTCGGGGATGGCGTGAAAGCCGGAGAACTTAACCAGTTCACCTACAAAGGCTATGTATGGAAGACCTACGAGGGCAGGTTGATCCAGGCCGGATTCAAGGGCAGCGTTCCCAAGACAGGAGGTACCGCCACGATCCAATCCTACATATTCGATTTCTCCGTCGCCAACGAAGAGATAGCCAACGAGCTCATGAGGTGCAGCGGCAAGACAGTCGAACTTCATTACAAGCAATATCTCGGGGCGCTTCCATGGAGAGGAATGCAGAAGCACGTGGTTGACAAGATTATTTCCGTAACATCACCTGAATGATAATGAGGAAGATCGCATTAACGATAGCGCTGCTGCTGCCGATCACGGCGTGGAGCCAGACTGGGGTCGTGGCAGTCCACCCCGCGAATCCTGACGGCAGGATGATGACCATGGAGGAAGCCGTGATGGGCACAGGGACAAGGGTCGCTTCCACTTGGGCATCTTGGGTGGATGACAACACCTATGCCAGCATGAAGGATGGTAAGGTCACGGCGTTTGATGCGCAGACCGGAGAATCTGTTGAACTCAGCCCTGAGAAGCTCGGAGCCGGCGCCAGGCGCGGCCCCCGTGGATCTGTCCTGAGTTCCAAAGGAACCGCCGCTTACACTAAAGGGCAAAGTTTATACATTAACGATGGTACCGAGAAATGTGTGGCTGCGAGCGAGAATGACCAGATCACTTATGGCCAAAGTGTGAGCCGCAATGAGTTCGGGATCAATGGAGGCATATTCTGGTCCCCAGATGGTTCCAAACTCGCTTTTTACCGCAAAGACGAGAGTCGTGTCACTGATTTCCCCCTCTTGGACATCAGCACCAGGACAGGGACGCTCATGAGCATCAAGTACCCGATGAATGGCATGGAGAGCGAGGAGGTGTCTTTAGGAGTATATGACCTTGCCACAGGAAAGACTATCTGGTGTGATGTCACAGACTTCGGATATGACCGCTACCTCACGAACATAAGCTGGGGCCCTGACTCCAAGTATGTGTTCATCCAAGTTCTGGACAGATCCCAGAAGCATGTCAGGCTCAACATGTACAGGTCTTCCGACGGTTCTTTCGTCAGGACCATACTCACTGACGATGACCCCCAGTTCGTCGAACCTTCCGACCCTCTATATTTCATCAAGGGCTCCTACACATTCCTTTACAGGACTGATGTGAGGGATGGTTTCCGTAACCTCTATCTTTGCGACACACTGGGCACAGTGAGACGGCTGACCACTGTCAACGCCGATGTGGCCTATGTTGATAATGACGGCTCCAACGTGTTCTACACGTCCGCGGAGGTATCTCCTGTCGAGAATCATCTTTTCAAGATCCAGATCTCGGGGCTCAAGTCCCGCAAGGGAACCGAGTCTGTGGCCAAAGCCAAATTCGGGAAAGCTGTCAGGCTCACCCCGGATGAGGGATGGCACAATGTCACCTTAAGCGGCGACCACAAGATGTTCATCGACATTTACAGCAGTTTCAATGTCCCTTCCGTGACCCAGATAAGGACAACGGACGGTAAGCTCATTCGAGAGTTAGGCCGGGCAGAGGACCCGCTGAAGGCCTTTAAGACAGGTGACATCATGCTCGGAACCGTGAAGAGTGCGGACGGCAAGTTCGACAACTGGTACAGGCTTTACTTGCCGCCCGATTTCGACCCTTCAAAAAAGTATCCGGTGGTGCTGTATGTCTATGGTGGCCCCCATTCCCAGATGGTCAATGACAGCTGGCTTGGTGGAGTCAGGATGTGGGAGACTCTTATGGCGCAAAAAGGTTATGTAGTATATGTCCAGGACAACCGAGGCACTTCCAACAGGGGTGCGGAGTTCGAGAAAGCCATCCATCGCCATTGCGGGCAGAACGAGATGGCGGACCAGATGGTTGGGATCAATATGCTCAAATCCCTTCCCTTCGTCGACTCAGATAGAATAGGTGTCCATGGGTGGAGCTATGGAGGTTTCATGACAATCTCCCTCATGACCCATTATCCTGAGACATTCAAGGTTGGAGTGGCTGGAGGCCCTGTCATTGATTGGAAATGGTACGAGATCATGTACGGAGAACGTTACATGGAGACAGAGGAGACAAACCCTGAAGGATTCAAGGAGACTAGCCTCATTGAAAACGCGGCTAATCTCAAAGGAAAGCTGCTCATCTGCCAAGGCGCCATCGACAACACCGTGGTCTGGGAACACAGCCTTAGTTTTGTCCAGAAGTGCATAGAAAACGGCACCCAACTCGATTACTTCCCTTATCCCCGTTCCGAGCATAACGTTTTCGGGAGATGGAGGATACACCTCATGGACAAGGTAACCGATTATTTTGACCTCTATTTATAACTCAATACTTTTAACACTTTAAAAGCTAAAAACAATGGCATTCTCAATTGCAGACATCATTAAGCAGCAGGTGAATTCCGCCGCAGGTGGAATCCAGATTCCCGCTAATGTCCAGAACCAAGTCCTCGGAGGACTATCCGACTCGATTCTCGGCAGCCTCACCAAGACCGCGACCAGCAGGGGCGGAGTGAACATCATCACCGACCTTCTCACAGGAAAGACCTCTGCCGCGAAGAGCCCTGTCACATCTCTCGCTGGCAGCATCTTCACCAACAGCGTCCTTAAGAACCTCAATCTCGGCAAGGCAGCCAACGCTTCCCTTATCGCGCTGATTCCGACAGTCCTTGGTGGCGTCACTAAGCTCTTCAAGGATCAGAATGGGGACGGTAAGGTCGATATCAACGACGTGATCATCGCTCTTGGAGGCAAGATCGGTGGCGGTGGACTCTTCGGAAGCATCCTCGGAGGCTTGTTCAGGAGGAAGTAATTATCTACAAAGGTCTTATGACC
>JAFROA010000437.1 GCA_017429885.1 Bacteroidales bacterium
ATGATGGATTGATAGCTCAAGTCGCTGCTCTCCCCGGAGTGAAACACTGTCATAAAACCTTGGAGGAGAACGTCTTCGTGGACTATGATGAGCATCAGGGAGTGGCAAAGGCTAAAGGAGTCGATGAGGAATATGAGAAAGACTCTCCCCTCATCGGTCACATGACAACCGGGGAATTCTCGCTCCACAAAGGCGAGATTCCACAAATGGTCGCTGGAGCCGGACTGGCGTACAGAATGGGAATGAATCCGGCTTTCCTGTCATCGGCCATCATCTATTTCCCTGCAAGGGACAGGAATTTCTCTTTGGCGAACCCTGCGGCGTCAATAGAGTCCGTCAGCATGAGACCAGCGGGTATATTCACTGTCAATCAGCAGATTGATGAAGAATTGATGATCATGCCTCTGGACCAGATGAGACAGCTTCTCGGATACGAGGAGGAGGTCTCGGGAATTGAGATCAGGATGGACGAGGAGGTCTCACAAAAGGACATCAGGAAGACCATAGGAGAGATAAAGGGCATCATGGGACCCGGATTCAAAGTTCTTGACCGTTTCAGGCAGAACACTTCCCTCTACAAGATGATGCGCTACGAGAAGGCGGCGATATTCCTTATCCTGATATTCATTATAATCATCATCGCTTTCAATATCTTCGGAAGTTTGACGATGCTGATTATCGAGAAAAAGGATGACATCGAGACATTCCGGAGCCTGGGCGCGACAGACAGGACACTCAGGAAAACCTTTACCTTGGAAGGCTGGCTTATATCCCTGCTTGGACTCGCGGCTGGTCTGGTTATAGGGACGGGATTCGCTCTCCTTCAGCAGAAATTCGGCTTTATCAAGATGCCAGGGAATTTCCTTGTTAGCGCCTACCCGGTGATAGTGAAATGGAGCGACATCCTGCTTACGATAGCGGGAGTCGCCCTTATAGGTTATCTTATCGCTTTACTTCCGGTGAAGAGTAATATCACCGCCGAGACCAGGTGACCTCATCCCTGGTACCATTATTGGCCACCACCCTGAAAGCGTCAGAATCGGTTTTCATACGGATACCCGGGAAAGTCCAAATGACTCCGGTATCCTCACCCGAACTGGTCTTTTTTGTCACAAACTTGCCGTTCTGGTACAGGGACAAACTCTTGGCATTGCTGTAGACCTTTATGGAGAACTCCTGTCCGGCAGGTCTGGACCTAAGACGTCTGGAAGTGATGTACACTGTCGTCTCTTTCCTGTTCCATAAGGATTTATAGAGATAGAACACATCCTTCTTTGTCTGTCGGTCACGAGTGACCAATCCCTTGTCGTTCATATACTTCCGTGACTCATTAGCCACGAAATGCTCTCCATCGGAGGAATCCATGAAACCTTCGTTCCTGTTGGCTACAGGAAAATCGAACATGACCCAAGCCGAGGTGAAACCCAGCCATGGCATTTTCATGATCTGGCGTACATAAGCCTCATGGAGCATATTGCCATACTCCTCATAATGGCGAGAGTCATCCTCCCTGTCCCTGACAGCCTTGGCAGGATCCCATACATGGCAGAAAGGATTAATCCCGGCGCCATACTCGGAAAGGCTCACAGGACCGCCACGACGCTCCTTGACATCATTGAGCTCTGATGTCAATCCGCTGAAATCGTTCGGCGTCTGATACCAGCCAAGATATATATTCTGGGAGCAGAAATCCCCGGC
>JAFROA010000438.1 GCA_017429885.1 Bacteroidales bacterium
ACCTCTTCATTCACTTTCACTCCCCGTAGTGTTCCTGGAGCCAAGAATCCTCCGCTGAAAGATAAGCTATGCCACGGATATGACCTCAGGGAGAAGCCACTTGAGGATATCTGGGACGAGGGAATCAATCTAGACTATATCATCACGGCCTTCAATGACCTTCATATCGGGGACAAGTTTTTCACCAACTTCTTCGACAAACTCGCAGGTGTGGGATATATCCGTGAGATGATCTTATCCGGAGCCACGACGGAGGAGATCAAGGCCCGTTGGAAGGATGATGTGGAATCTTTTAAGACACGTCGCCGCCCATACCTTCTTTATCCTGATCACGGCCCGGTGCCCGTCACATTCTCAGACGAAGCCGGCTCATATTCAAATACTTCCAAAAAGATAAGCCTATCCGCACCAGATGGATACAGTATCTATTACACCACGGATGGCTCGGTTCCGACCACGGGCTCTCATCTATATAGCAAGCCGATCCCTTTAAGTAAGAAAGGCAATCAATGGGTTGATTCCAATACCATCGAGCAAATGACAATCTCTTATCAAGGGAAACCTGTCATGCCCATCAGGGCCTCTTCAAATCTTCCGGGGGCGAATATCATCCGGGCCATAGCGGTTGCGCCAGATGGCACCCATGGAGATGTGGTCACCAAGACATACTTCGCAGGAGCGAACTTGAAAAAAGACTATAATGACGTCATGGTCATATCCATAGTCACGGATCCTGAAAATCTTCTTGACTATGAGAAAGGTATCCTTGTCAAAGGTAAGATTTATGACGAATGGGTCTCCACACCTGAGGCGAAATCAATCTTTGAACGTGAAAGATGGTGGGATGTCAATGCGAATTATACCAGCAAGGGAAAAGCCTGGGAGCGTCCGGCGTCCATAGAACTGTTCGACGCTTCAAACAAGCTGACGGTCCAGCGGGAATGCGGCATCCGGATCAAAGGCTATTCATCCAGGATGTTCCCGCAGAAATCATGGAATATATACATGAATAAGCCCTATGGATCTGGGGAAATCAACTATCCCATATTCCCGGACGCGATCAACGCCAATACCGGTAAGGTGATCACCCGATATGGATCCTTTTCCCTGCGGAACGGAGGCAATGACACTGAATACCTGAAATTCAAGGACTCCTGGATTCAGTCAAGGGTTCAAGACAAAGATTTCTCGACCGAGAAAAGCCGCATCGCCGTCTTATTCCTGAACGGAGAGTATTGGGGGCACTATAGCCTGATTGAAAAATATGATGGCTTGTATATCGAGAACCACTTTGACGTAAGGGATGCGCTTATTATTGATGAGAACGAGATTGACGTAGGCAAAAAAACCGACTTCCATCTATATAAAGACCTCATGTCATTCATTGACAAAGACTTATCCGTCGATTCCAATTGGGAGGCATTCAAGGAAGTCATGGATATCAGAAGTATGGTTGATTATTTCGCCACAGAGATCTACATAGGCAATAATGACTGGAGGGACACTTCGAATGTCAAGATTTGGCGGGGCATTAACATAAACCCTTCAAACCCCTATGCTGATGGCCGTTGGCGCTATCTTTTGAACGACACTGAGTACTCTTCCTCCTTGTATGGTTCTAAAGGCACCCAGGCTGAATACGATTCTTTTGCGAGGGCTAAGAGATACCACCCCCTATTCGCCTCTGCCATTAAGAATCCCGAATTCAGGGATATGATCAAGTCAACAATAATAGATATCGCACAAAAGAACTTCAATGCCACCGATGTCGAGGCCGATCTCCGGGCTTGGGCTGGAAGATGGAAGCCATACATGCCTGCCTATTATGAACGCTTCGGAGACACATCCTGGGCTTGGGAATCAAACATAGAATCCACCACCGCTTTTTTCCAGAAGCGCTCCGATCACCTAATCCCGACACTGCCCCTTTAACGTCATGCCCGGCCTGACCGGGCATCGCTCCGTTATTGCATTGTGCCGCCGACAATGTCGAGAATCTCTGAGGTGATCTTTTGCTGACGGCCTTTATTGTATTCAAGTGTGAGCGACTCAAGAAGCTCATTGCCGTTGTCGGTAGCGGTCTGCATTGCGACCGTGCGGGCAGCGTGCTCGGCAGCATTTGTGTCAAGCAGAGCGGTGTACAACTTCAGGCGTTGGACCTTAGGGAGCAGCTCCTCAAGCAGTTCCTCAGGAGAGGGCTCGATGATCATGTCGTCGGGTTCGGATGGCATCGCCGCTGTCCCGAGGCCGTACTCAGCCGCAGCGAAGCGAGAATGGACGCGGCCTGGGACAGGCGGCGTGCCATCAGTAGCGCCGTCCGGAGCAGAAGTAGCGGCCATCGGGAGATATGGTTCCCGAACGGTTATTTGTGATGCTGTCGACTTGAAGTGGTTGTAGACCAGTTCCACTTTCGAGAAACGGCCTGATGAATATCCGTCAATAAGCTCCTGAGATAAAGCGGAAGCGGCCTCGTAGCCAGGAGATTCGGCCATCTTCGTATAATCATCCGGAGACGGGAACCCTGCTTTCCGCATGGCCTCCGCCATCTTACGGCCGACAGAATAAACGACTATGTCACTGTCAGAAAGTCCCGAGGTGCGATATTCATCAATCACCGCAAGTGTTTTGCGGATCGCATTGGCGTTGAATGCCCCGCAGAGAGACGAGTTTGAGGAGAACGCCACGATGGCGACCTGGGATGGCCGATCAGGTCGGCCATGACAGGAGGCAATGTCGGCCGGTGAAATATCTTCATCCGGCGTGGCAGCCGGGGTAAGGCGATACTCAGCCGCAGCGAAGCGAGAATGGACTTCGCCGGCCCCGGACTGCCCGCCGGAACTCAAGGGGGCTTGGGCCAAAAGGTTGGCAAGGATACGCTGGAGCTGACGTTCGTAAGGGAGCATGTTGGTAATCGCCTGCTGGGCCTTACGCAACTTCGCCGAAGCCACAAGCTTCATCGCTGAAGTGATCTTCAGCGTACCGCTAACGGAAGCGATCCTATTCTTTATCTCCTTTAAAGAAGCCATTATCCGACCAATGATGCGACAACCGCGGCAGCGGTCTCCTCTATAACAGAAGTCATTGATTCATCAAGCTTTCCGGCACCAAGAGCATCAAGGACATCCTTATGTCCAGCACGCATCCGGTCAAGGAAGAGAGACTGGAATTCCGGTACCTGGTCCACTTGCAAATCGGCCATCAAAGCATGCGTACCGCAATACAAGATCGCCACCTGCTCCCCGACAGGCATCGGCGAATACTGCGCCTGGACAAGTAACTTGTTGTTTTTACGGCCTTTATCAAGAGCCATGGCCGTCACCTTGTCCATATCGGAAGAGAACTTTGAGAACGACTCGAGCTCACCATACTGCGCCTGGTCAATTTTCAGAGTGCCGGCGACTTTCTTCATCGATTTCACCTGAGCCGAACCTCCGACCCTGGACACCGATATACCCACATTGATAGCGGGCCTCTGTCCTTGGTTGAACAGACCTGACTCAAGGTAAATCTGACCATCCGTGATGGAAATGACATTAGTGGGAATATATGCGGAGACATCACCTGCCTGAGTCTCAATGATAGGCAAAGCAGTGAGCGATCCTCCAGCCTTCACCTTCCCTTTCAAAGAGTCCGGAAGGTCATTCATCTTCTCGGCGACTTCCTGCTGGTCAATAATCTTCGCCGCCCTCTCCAGAAGCCTGGAATGGAGATAAAAGACATCGCCCGGATAAGCCTCACGACCTGAAGGACGCCTCAAGATCAGGGAAACCTCACGGTATGCGACAGCCTGCTTCGAGAGATCATCGTATACCACTAGAGCGGGCCGGCCAGTGTCCCGGAAATATTCCCCAATGGCCGCACCGGCGAATGGTGCGAAATACTGCAAGGCTGCGGGATCGGCAGCTGTAGCGGCAACCACGATCGTGTAATCCATGGCCCCGTAAGAGCGGAGAGTCTCGACTATATTGGCCACAGTCGATCCCTTCTGACCCACAGCGACATAGATGCAATAAACCGGCTTACCTTCCTGGTAGCATGAACGTTGGTTGATAATCGTGTCGATGGCCAACGATGTCTTTCCGGTCTGGCGGTCACCAATGATCAGTTCCCTCTGTCCGCGACCGATCGGAATCATGGCGTCAATAGCCTTGAGGCCTGTCTGGAGAGGTTCGGTCACGGGTTGGCGGTAGATGACACCCGGAGCCTTACGTTCAAGAGGCATCTCCGTCAATTCTCCCTCTATATTACCGAGACCGTCAAGAGGCGTCCCGAGAGGATCCACGACCCTGCCGAGCATAGCCTCGCCGACATTGATTGAAGCGATACGCCCGGTGCGGCGGACTGTCATGTCTTCCTTGACCTCGTCAGTGGGGCCCAGCAAAACAGCGCCAACGTTATCCTGCTCCAGATTCATCACCACTCCCATCACACCGCTCTCAAACTCAAGAAGTTCTCCGGCCTCGGCATTGGTCAGTCCATACATCCTGGCCACACCGTCGCTAACTTGGAGCACTTTACCGATCTCCTCGAAATGGAGAGAAGCATCGATGTCCTTGAGCTGCTGAAGCAGCACCTGCGAGATTTCGCTTGGTCTAATATTGTTATTTTGAGCCATATAAATAAAACTACACGATTCTACGGTTTCTCTCGACAAACTGTGACCGTATCCTCTCTAATTGACGGGAAACGGAAGCGTCGAGGAGTTTGTCCTCAACCTCGAGGACGAAGCCACCTATCAAGGTCTCATCAACTTCAGTGGTCAGCTGTAGGGTCTTCCCTGTCTTGGACTCTATCAAAGACCTGATCTTGTTCTCAAGCACACTTGCAGCGTCATCCGGCTCTGAAGGTAAGACAAGGCGGCCTCTAACGATACCCCGGGCCTGGCAATACTGATCCTCAAAACTTTTCAGAGCCAAGGAGATATCCCCTATCCTGCCATTCCGGATAAGCAGCTCGAAAAACCGCTTTAACTCCACAGAAGCGGCTGGGGCCGCAGACTGATCGCCTGTGGCCGCGACTTCAAGAAGTGATATTTTCTTACTGTCTGGGACGGAAGGGTCGGAGAGCAAACGACGCAAATCAGGGAAATCCGTCAATGCGGCAATGACTGCCTTGGCTTGGGAAACCACCACCTCACCGGAGCCGGTCTCATCAACCAACTTCAGCAGAGCCGTTGCGTAACGAGAAGCGATTATCCCTGTATTCATTGTCAACTATTCAGGTCTTTCGAAGAAGAGAGTTCATCCACCAGTCTCCCCAGCAGTTCGTCACGGGATGCGTCATTTTCGAGATCCTTGCGCAGAACCTTCTCTGCCACAGCTACTGAGAGCACAGCGACCTCCTTCCGGACATCCCGTAAAGCACTCTCTTTCTCAGCCGCGATCTGAACCTTGGCCTGGTCAAGAATCTTCGCCGCCTCATCCCGAGCCTGAACTTTGGCCTGCTCGATCATGGCATCTCTGGAAGAGGCCGCCTCCTTAAGGATAGCGGCTTGCTCTTTCCTGGCTTTCTCGACCAGAGCCTCCTGCTCAGAGGCGAGATTGCGAAGCTTTTCCTCCGCCTCACGGGCCTTAGCGATGCTCTCGTTAATCCTGTCTGCCCTCTTTTGCACTGAGTCCGTGATCATAGGGAATCCCCACTTGGCGAGCACGAAGAAGACGATGCCAAAAATCAGCGTCATCCACACGAGCAACCCGAAGTCGGGAGTGATCAGAGACATAGCTACTTAGCGATAAGACAGACGACGATTGCGAAAAGACAAGCTCCTTCGATAAGGGCGCTTACGATGATGGCGGTCATCCTGTAATGTCCGGCCTGCTCGGGCTGACGGGCGCCTGCCTCAAGGGAAGCCTTACCAATCTTGCCGATACCAAAGCCTGCGGCAAAGGCGGCGATAGCTGCGCCAATGGCTTTTCCGAGAACGCCTAGGGATACCCCGGCCTGAAGTAAGAACATCAATGGTGTCATAATTCTATAATATTAATAATTAATCAGTTTCTGCTTTTGGCCTCGACAATCCAATAAAGACCGCCGAGAGCATTGTAAACACATATGCCTGAATGAAGGCGACGAGGAGTTCAAGGCAATCCATGAACACTCCAAGAATAACGGCGACCACAGTCAAACCCCCATTCACGGCCGCTCCCATCTTCGCGGTCAGGAATATGACGGCGATGACTCCAAGTATCATGAAATGGCCCGCCAGAATGTTGGCGAAGAGCCTGACCATCAAGCTGAAAGGCTTAGTGAACATGCCGATGATCTCTATCAACGGCATAAGCGGAATCGGGACTTTAAGCCAAGTGGGCACCTCCGGCCAGAGAATGTCCTTCCAATAATGCTTGTTCCCGAAAATGTTGACTGTGAAAAAGGTGAACAGCGCCAACACAAGCGTCACGGCTATATTTCCAGTGATATTGGCGCCGCCTGGGAAGAAAGGCACGATGCCCATCAGGTTGTTGATGAATATGAAGAAGAAGGCGGTCAGAAGATATGGAGAATACCTTTTGTAATCCTCTCCAACACAATCTTTTATGATGTCATCCTCAACCATCGAGACCATCATCTCCATTATTCCGGCACCACCTGTGGGAGCCTCTTCTGTGGCGTCGTGTTTGCGATACCATCTGGCAGTCCCAAGCACAATCAAAAGCAGCAAGGCGCTATTGATCATCAGCCCGAGGACGTTTTTCGTGATGGAGAAATCCCATGGACGGACCTGAGTTCCGCCTGATCCTTTCTCCACTATCTTATTCTCGTACTTACCGGAAGTAGCTATGCTAAAGCCCTTATATTCACCTTCTTCCAGATGCTTTGATGAGAAGATATGGGCTCCGCTTCCGGCCTTGCTGATCACAATCACAGGGAGCGGAATACTTACCGGCTTGCCGTTAATCGTGGTGATATGCCATTCATACGAATCCCGGACATGGCCGTACAAGTACTCGTCCATGTCAAGGTCGACTTCATCTGTCGCGGGGGTATCGGTTATCACCGGCTGGCGGTCCGGGGCCGGCGAAGTCCATCCTCGCTCCGCTGCGGCTGAGTATCGCCTTACCCCGGCCGCCATGCCGGAAGAATAGTCGACGGCCCCGGACTGCACGACGGAAAAGGCAAGCGAGATGACCAATATGAGTTTAAAGATTCTCATTTAAGCTCAACACATGCGGTGACGTGATTATCAATAACTTCCACGAACCCGGAACGAATCTGTACAGAGCCCTTTTCGTCATGACCGGCTGGACCGGGCATCCCCCCGTACCCGATCGCCCCTTCTACCAGCGATGACACGATCGGAGCATGATCCTTAAGCACCACGAACCTACCCTTGGAGCCAGGAAGCTCAACCCTGTCAACATCTTGGCAGACCACAGTACCTTCAGGAGTGATTATGTCCAAATGAATTGTCATTTCGCCGCAGCCAAAATCGCCTCACCCTTCTTTATAGCGTCTTCCAACGTACCCACATTCAGGAAAGCCTGCTCAGGCAGATAATCCACTTCTCCATCCAAAATCCTACGGAACCCGTCGACAGTGTCAGCGATGTCCACCATCACTCCAGGCACGCCGGTAAACTGCTCAGCCACAGAGAATGGCTGGGAAAGGAACCTTTGCACACGCCTGGCCCTGTTGACTGTAAGCTTATCCTCATCACTCAATTCGTCCATTCCGAGAATGGCTATGATATCCTGCAATTCCTTGTTGCGCTGCAAGATTTGCTTAACCCTCTGGGCAGTCTCGTAGTGGTCTTTACCCACGATATTCGGATCGAGAATACGGGAAGTTGACTCCAACGGGTCCACAGCCGGATATATACCGAGTTCAGTGATCTTACGGCTCAAGACGGTGGTGGCATCAAGATGGGAGAAAGTGGTCGCAGGGGCAGGGTCAGTGAGGTCGTCAGCAGGGACGTAAACCGCTTGTACAGAAGTAATTGAACCATTCTTGGTCGAAGTGATTCTCTCCTGCATCTGGCCCATCTCCGTAGCAAGTGTCGGTTGATAACCGACGGCTGAAGGCATACGGCCGAGAAGGGCGGAAACCTCCGATCCGGCCTGGGTAAACCTGAATATATTGTCAATAAAGAACAATATGTCCCTCGGACCTTCTCCAGTGTCAGAATCCCTGAAAGACTCGGCTAGAGTCAGTCCGGAGAGAGCGACACTCTGACGGGCTCCCGGCGGCTCATTCATCTGGCCGAAAACCATCGCCACTTGCGATTTCTCGAGCTCTCCTCGATCTACTTTGGAAAGATCCCAATGGCCTTCCTCCATGGATTTCTGGAACTCATCGCCGTATTTGATAACTCCAGACTCAATCATCTCACGAAGCAGGTCATTACCTTCCCTGGTACGCTCCCCGACTCCTGCGAAGATTGAGAATCCATTGTGTTTCTTGGCTATATTGTTAATGAGTTCCTTGATGAGGACGGTCTTTCCGACTCCAGCGCCACCGAAAAGTCCTATCTTACCACCCTTGAGATAAGGCTCGAGCAGGTCTATAACCTTAATACCTGTGTAGAGCACTTCCTGCGAGGTGGCCAGATCCTCAAACTTAGGTGGCTCCCTGTGGATTGGCAGCGAGTTGGCTTCAGAAAGGTCGCCGAGACCATCAATAGTCTCGCCTACGACATTCATGACACGTCCTCTGATCTGGGCGCCAACCGGCATGGAGATGGGAGCGTTCGTAGCCTCAGCCCTCATCCCTCGTTTCAATCCGTCAGTAGAGTCCATCGCCACGCAACGAACAGTCTCTTCACCGATGTGCTGTTGGACCTCGACAATAAGCGGATGCCGACCTTCTCCCCTATCAACACGCAAGGCCTCATGAATCCTGGGCAGAGAGTTGCCCTCT
>JAFROA010000037.1 GCA_017429885.1 Bacteroidales bacterium
TCTCAAGACCGAGGAGCAGATCCGTGAGGAAAGGAGCAAGAATAAGTCGGTGGTGATCCCTTACTACCGCTATCGCAAGGATGTCGTGGATAACAGCTTGAAAGCGGCCGGCTCATTGGATCTCGGCGGTTATTCCTCGATACGTCCTCAAGTCGTCTCTTCCCTTGAGAATATATATTCCCACGGAGTCGTCACTGACGAAGGGGTCAAGCTTGATAAAGGCGAGGATCCAACATCAGCCGTGTTGTATATCCAGAAAGACAAGAGAGCGGCGAAGAGACCTGCCTCAGAGGTGTACAAGGAGGCGGATGCCAGGGCTAAGTTGTTGTCTGATGTCTCTGCGAAGCATACCAAGTTCAATGTTGACTCGGTGCTCAGGGCAACTCGTGTATATGATCTTATAACCCCTAACCTTGAGTACGATTCAAGGACAACCGACCTGGTCAATTCAGAATCTTCCCCCCGTCTCTCGACAACCCAGGGCTTTGTCAGCGCTGGACAACTGATTGTTTCGGAAGGGGAGATAGTCACCTCGGAAATAGCCCAAATCCTTGATTCCTACAAGGTTGAGTATGAGAATAATATGGGTTATGGCGGCCCCAAGATCCTTTTCTGGCTCGGTAACGCCTTGCTGGCTCTCGTGCTCACTTTGCTCTTCTTCCTTGTCATCTATTTCCTCAACAAGAGGATTTTCAGTGACACCAGGAGGTTCTGGTATCTTGTACTGGTCTTCTTGATAGCCGTGTTGACGACGATGATCGTCAACAAGTTCGCTCCGAAGTTCATGTACATGGTGCCGTTCACTCTCACGGCCCTTTATCTCGAGGCGTTCTTCAAGAACAAGATGAACCTGCCAATTTGCGTGGTCTCGTTCATGCCTCTTCTCATATTCCCTGCAAACGGGGTCCCGCTTTTCGTGATGTTCACGGTCGCGAGCGTCGTCGCTGTTTTCGCCTTCAAGTTCTTCAACCAAGGCTGGCAGCAGTTCATCACAGCGGTGATCGTCTTCATCAGCCTGTTGATTACCTACATCGCCTTCCGTTTCATCGGTATGGTCAGTGACGATCCTTACCAGGCTCTATTGTTCATGTTCATCGGTTCGATGCTCAATGTCGCCGGATATCCCCTTATCTATCTCTTCGAGAAGATGTTCGGATTGGTGTCCAACTCACGTCTGCGTGAGCTCTGCGACACGAACAATCCTCTTCTCAGGGAGCTGGAGAGGAAGGCTCCCGGCACTTTCCAGCATTCATTGCAGGTGATGAATATGGCTGACGCCGCCGCCAGGGCCATTGAAGCTAACTCGTTGTTGGTACGCGCCGGCGCTTTATACCATGATATCGGCAAGATGTTGAATCCGACGTGCTTCATAGAGAATGACAGCCTTTCCGGCAATGGGCCTCATTACCACGACGGCCTGTCTCCTAAAGAAAGCGCCGCGGCGATTATCAAGCATGTTCCGGATGGAGTCGAGCTCGCTAGGGAAAATAATCTCCCTGAGCTCATAATTGATTTCATAAGGACCCATCACGGCACTTCCAACACCAGATATTTCTACAACAAGTATCTCAATGAGGGTGGGGATCCCACCGACGCTGATTGCTTCTTCTATAAAGGAGTCAAACCGCGTTCAAAGGAACAGGTCATCCTCATGCTTTGCGACAGTATAGAGGCTGCCGCCCGCACTTTGAAAGACAATTCACCCGAGACGTTCTCCGAGTTTGTCGAGAATATTGTCGAAGGCAAGATCATAATAGGCCAATTGGACGAGGCCGACATCTCGATCAGGCAACTCAACCTGGTCAAGGAAGTCCTGAAGGGATACCTTTCCCAGATGTACCACGAGAGGGTCGTGTATCCTACCAGGACTAATTGACAATGAATATTAAAATTTAAAAATTATATTATGGAAGTAATTAAGAATCAGGTCGATGACCTTAACATCGAAGTAACTATCAACCTCAAGGGAGAGGATTACGCTGAGCAGGAGAAGAAAAGACTGGCCGCCTATAGAAGAAGCGCCGACTTCAAGGGTTTCCGCAAAGGAATGGTCCCTGCTCAGCTGGTGAAGAAAATCTATGGTGACCAGGCTCTTTATGAGACTATCAACTCAATAGTATCTGAGCAGCTTGACAAGTTCATCAAAGACAACGATCTTCACATCCTCGGTGAGCCTATCGGAAGTGAGTCCCAGAAGGAGAATGAGTGGGTCGATGGTGCTGATTTCGAGTTCAAGTTCGATCTCGGTCTTTCTCCCAAGATCGATTTTGAGGTTTCCAAGGAAGACAAGCTGCCTTATTACAAGATAACTGTCACCGAGGAGGCAAAAGCCAAGATGAAGGAGAATATTCTCAGGCAGTACGGTCAGCTCGAGGAAGGTGCTGAGGCAGGAGAGGACGACTATGTCGTTGTCGATTTCAAGCAGGGCGAGAAAGTCGTCGAGGGTGTTTATGTCGCCGTGAACAAGGTCGAGGGAACAGCCAAGAAGAAGTTTGTCGGAGCCAAGGTTGATGATAAGATCAAAGTTGATGTCAATAAGGCTTTCACAAATGAGACAGACCGCGCCTCCATGCTTAAGATGAAGAAGGAGGAGCTTGCCGAGATGGATCCCAAGTGGGAGGCTACAGTGGTGAATGTCAAGACTTTCGTGCCCGCTTCTGAGAATCAGGAAACTTATGATAAAGTGTTCGGCAAAGACGCTGTGAAGACTCCCGAGGAGTTTGACGTCAAAATAGCTGAGAGGCTTGAGAACGAGTATAAGCAGGAGGCTGACTACAAGCTTTCCCGTGACATTCGCAAGTACTTTGTCGACAAGGCTGGTGTCCAGGTACCTGAGACTTTCCTCAAGAGGTGGCTTTATGAGAGCAACAAAGAGAAACTCTCCAAAGAGGAGGTTGACAAAGAGTTTGACTCATTCCTCGAGGATTTCCGTTGGCAACTTGTTCGTGGTTTCTTGATGAAGAAACTTGATCTCAAGATCGAGGATAAGGACATGGTTGACGCCGCTAAGGCTTATGCCTCTTACCAGTATGCCATGTATGGAATGGGCAACGTTCCCGAGCAGCTCATCACTGATGCCGCCATGAACATCCTGAAGGATGAGCGCCAGATCCGCAATATTGAGGAAAGTGTTGAGAACGAGAAGGTTGTCGCTGCTGTGAAGAACCTCATCTCCTTCCAGAACAAGAAGATCTCCGAAGAGAAATTCCGCGCTTTATAATATGGACGAATTCAAGAAATACGCTGTCAAGGGTCTGGGACTCAGCTCCATGACCTTGGACCGTTACCAGAGGGCGACGGACGCCTACATCAATCCCACCATCATTGAGGAAAGGAAACTCAATGTGGCCTCGATGGATGTCTTCAGCCGCCTGATGATGGACAGGATCATATTCCTGGGTGTACCAATTGACGACGATGTCGCGAACATCATCCAGGCTCAGCTCCTTTTCCTCGCTTCAACCGATTCTGGGGCTGACATATCCCTGTATATCAACACTCCAGGAGGACAGGTGACCTCTGGTTTGGCAATCTATGACACCATGCAGCTGGTCGAGCCCGATGTGGCCACTATTTGCACAGGAATGGCAGCCTCGATGGGTTCGGTGCTTCTTTGCGCCGGGGCGAAAGGCAAGCGTTCCTGCCTGCCACACTCCCGGGTTCTGATCCATCAGCCTCTCGGAGGCGCTCAGGGCCAGGCTTCAGACA
>JAFROA010000439.1 GCA_017429885.1 Bacteroidales bacterium
CTGCATCGTCTACGGTGTAGCGTTCGATTTCTTCAACATCTCGGGTTCCCTTTATGTCAATGAGAACACGACCACAGACATCCGCTCCAGCGCCCAGGGCCTGTTCATGCTCATGACCAACGGACTCGGAGCTTCTATCGGCACACTCGCCGCCGGATGGGTGGTCGAGAAATGCGGTTGCTTCACCAACCCTGCCGGCTGGGCGAAAGCCTGGTACATCTTCGCCGCCTACGCCCTAGTAGTCGGAATCTTGTTCATGATCCTGTTCAAGGATCCGAGGAAGATCGCGAAGGCTTCCCCGGAGGCTGGCAGCGTTCAAGCTTGAAAATACGACTTCCGGACATATAGTACTTGATGTCATAACATCGGTACTCATCGTGATTCCTGACCTTGTGGTAGGATGTGACGCAATCAAAGTTGTATCCCATCTGCCCGAGGTCAGGAATGTCGATTGACGAGATCCCCGACTCCAGCAGGGACTCAAGGATGGAATAGTTGCGGTCGATCGCCCCTATTGTTTTCATCCTCAGCCCCTTAAGGTTCCCATTCTTTTGATAGTGCCACCTGTTCTTGCAAGACGTGGAACAGAATCTCATGTCCCTGCGCCCATAAGGAAGGACATCCCCGCACTCAAGACACCTCTTCCCCTCATTGTCATCTTCCTTGTATCTCATGTGGCCAAGATGATAAAAAGGAACCTCTATTCCAAGGAAATCCCAGGGGTATAAGGCGAAAAATGATGATAAGATTTTTTTATATGAGCATAAGAAAAAGCCTTTATCAAAAGAACAGAAAAACTTTCGGGGATTATCTTCACAATCCTTTCAGATATGGTTTCCCGGCGCTATTTTAGCGCCTGCAACCAAAGTTAAACTGAATTATGGAACAACTGAACAGAATTGAAATCCGGGGGAATGTCGGCAACGTCAACATTCTCAAGGTCGGAAACACGAGGGTAGCTCATTTTTCCGTAGCGACAAACTTCGCCTACAAAGACCGCAATGGTGAGCCTGTGATTGAGACCACATGGCACTATGTCACGGCATGGGAAGGTAACAAGGGAATCCCTCCGTTTGACATTATCGAGAAAGGGTTCCCGATCTATGTCTCAGGTCGCCTTAGAACACAGAAGTACATCGCCGGGGATGGATCCGAAAAGACCAGTTACGACATCATCGCGAACACAATTGAGGCTGTGGAGACGAACATCTCACCACAAATGTCTTAACATCAGGAATATCCCGGTGAAAGGCTTGTGGAGTGAGAAAGTGGGGATTTCATCGGGATTTTTAGGTTATTTAATCTATTACTTCAATTAGCAATTTTGACATTTAATCAATTGAATACAAAGTAATTAATACATATCAGATAAATTAATTTTACAATAAATTGCAAAAATATTTTTGGAGATTAAAAATATTTATTTATTTTCGCGGTACAATAAGGCCTACAGGAAAAGGCTGGTGGCCGCCGAAGCGGAATTCCTTGTGTCGATCAAGGCCGTCAGGCAGCAGCGATGCCGGATGAGTCCGCTCTCCACCATCAGAAATCCTTACCGTGGACCGAAACCGAATTCTTGCGAAAACCGCGGCCTTCGGGCCGCGGTCTTCTATTTGTACATTTTCTCGTAGTATTTGAGGTAATCACCACTCGTGACATTATCCAGCCACTCCTGGTTATCCAGATACCATCGTACTGTCTTCTCTATCCCCTCCTCGAACTGCAACGATGGCTCCCAACCCAACTCCTCCTTCAATTTAGTCGAATCTATCGCATAGCGCATGTCATGCCCCTTGCGGTCCGTCACAAAGGTGATGAGGTCATCATCGGCACCCTCTGGACGGCCCAGGACACGGTCAGCGGTCCTTATCAGCACCTTGATCAGGTCTATGTTCTTCCACTCATTGAAACCGCCGATGTTATATGTGTCGCCATCCTTGCCTTGGTGGAAAATGACATCGATAGCCCTGGCGTGATCCTCAACCTAGAGCCAGTCCCTGACATTCTCGCCCTTGCCGTAGACAGGAAGAGGTTTACGATGACGGATATTATTGATAAACAAAGGGATAAGTTTCTCAGGGAATTGATAAGGACCATAGTTGTTGGAGCAGTTCGTCACCACGGTAGGCATTCCGTAAGTGTCGTGATACGCCCGGACAAAGTGGTCGCTGGACGCCTTGGCCGCAGAATAGGGACTATGCGGCTGGTAACGAGTGGTCTCTGTGAAGAAGTCATCCCCGAACGGCCCGCCACCGCACTCTTTAGCTGATGGGTCACCCTCGGGCTTGGTGAGCTCCAATGCCCCGTAAACCTCATCCGTACTGATGTGATAGAAACGGCAGCCATCATATCCTTTCGGCTCCCAATAATCCCGGGCTGCCTGAAGCAAAGAAAGCGTGCCCATCACATTTGTCCTCGCGAAAGTGAACGGATCCACGATGGAACGATCAACATGGCTCTCAGCCGCAAGATGTATTACCCCACTTACATCATTAGATGAGATGATCGCTCTAATATTCTCATAATCACATATATCAGCTTTAATAAACTCGTAATTAGGCTTGTCTTCGACATCCTTGAGATTAGCCAGATTTCCGGCATATGTGAGCTTGTCGATGTTGATAATCCTATAGTTTGGATACTTGTTGACAAAAAGCCTAGTGACGTGGCTGCCGATGAAACCGGCGCCGCCCGTGATTATGATTGTCCTGTCGTATGCCATCTCTTTATTTATTCATTTTTCCCTCTTGAACCGCATCAAAAGCCAGGCGCTTACGGTATATGTCTATAGCGGTATAGATTGAAGACATCATCGAATGAGGATCCGCCTCATCCCGGCCAGCCATCTCGAACGCGGTCCCATGATCGGGTGATGTCCTGACAATCGGCAGGCCGGCGGTGAAGTTGACCCCATCCTCGAAAGCCAAAGCCTTGAACGGGGCGAGCCCCTGGTCATGATACATCGCTAAAGTGGCGTCGAATTTGGCGTAATGGCCAAGCCCGAAATACCCGTCAGGAGAATATGGCCCGAAAGCCATTATTCCCTCGGCATTGGCAGCCTTGACCGCAGGCAGGATGATCTTTTCCTCCTCATCCCCAAGCAGTCCGCCATCACCGCAATGAGGATTAAGGCCGAGAACAGCTATCTTCGGCTCCACTACCCCGAAATCTCTCTTAAGGGACTCTGTCATCAGGCGGAGCTTACCGACAATACGCTCGACAGTGATAGACGAGGGCACATCCTTAAGAGGAATATGTCCTGTCACCACTCCAATCCTCAGCTGGTCGGAAACCATGAACATGGCGACATCATGCACCCCGAACTCTTTTTGGAGATACTCGGTGTGGCCGGTGTTGCCAAATCCTTCCTTCACCATCGCCCTCTTGTTGATAGGAGCTGTCACGAGCACGTCAATATCGCCGTTCTTTATGTCCCTGACTGCCCATTCAAGGGAAGTGATGGCAGCCTTGGCGGATTCTGGAGTGGACTGTCCCGGCTCCACATAAGTGTTATCGGGAAGGCAGTTCACGATGTTGATTTTGCGTGGCTTGGCGTCCTTCGCGCTTTGGATCACATATGTGTCCATCTGCTGGTCGATATTGTGGATATGCTTTTTATAGAAGCCGAAAATCTTTGATGAGCCATATATCACAGGGGTGAACGACTCGAGGATCCTGGCGTCCGCCAAAGACTTTATTATCACCTCATAGCCTATCCCGTTACCATCGCCTTGAGTGATACCGACGATCGGTTTCCTGTTATTTCTTTCTGCCATATTCAAAACAAACTTTCGTTATTACTTTCCGCCAACTCCTTCTCATAGCCCTCGTCATGAAAAAGCTCGTCGGTCGCACCGGATCTGGCTGCGACAGCCAGAGAGTCACAACGCTCATTCTCTGGATGGCCGGCATGC
>JAFROA010000440.1 GCA_017429885.1 Bacteroidales bacterium
CTCCCGAGGGTTATCGGCACCGGTGAGAAGGTGACTCTACCCGTCAACGTGTTCGCCCTGGAAGATGGTGTCAAGAATGCCAACGTCAACGTCAAAGTTGAGGGACCGCTCAAGATAGCTGGATCTGACAAGACATCGGTGAGCTTCGACAAGCCCGGGGACAAACTCGTCAAATTCGCCCTTGATGCCACTGGCGAGGGTGTCGCCAAAGTGACAGTCTCAGCCGAAGGCAACGGACACAAGGCATCCGAGACCATTGAGATCTCCGTCAGGAATCCCAACCCTGCCACGACCAATATCACCAGGATGATGATAGGCAAGGGTGAGAGTAAGCACTTCGGCTTCTCTCCGTTCACCGCCGGACCCGAGCAGTGGGCAACCTTGGAGCTCGCCAGTTTCCCGTCAGTTGACTACGAGGGAATATTCAAGTTCATAAAGGACTATGATTATAACTGCAGTGAGCAGATCGCCTCACGAGGCATCACCCTGCTCTCAATAAAGGACATGCTCCCTGACGAGAAGAAGCAAGAGGCTGAGAAACTCATCCCTGATATTCTCCAGCAGCTCTATCAGAGGCAGCTTGGAAGTGGCGGATTCGCCTACTGGCCAGGCTCCCCTGACGCCAACAGCTGGGTCAGCTCCATGGCCGGACAGTTCATGGTCATGGCTTCCCAGAATGGATTCAACGTGAGCAAGGGCGTCCTCGCCAGCTGGGCAAGGTTCCAGAAGAAAGCTGTCCAGGACTACAGGGCCAATCCCGAGTATCCTCTCTGGGACTTCGAGCAGGCATACAGGCTCTACACTCTCGCCCTCAAGGGAGAGGCGGAGAGCGGAGCCATGAACCGTCTCAAGGATTCCGAGAACCTTAGCATGCAGGCAGGGTGGATGCTTGCCTCCACATACGCCGTGGCCGGAAAGAAGAATATCGCCAAAGACATGGTGGCTAACCTCAGGACTGATTTCGCGGAATATCCCGAGTCTGGCAGGACCTTCGGTTCTTCCACACGTGACAAGGCGGTCGCCCTTGAGACATGTGTTCTCATTGACGATATTCCCGCTGCCATGGATGTCGCCCAGGAGGTTTCCAAGGCGATGTCAGGAGGATGGTACATGCCTCAGGAGACGGCATTCGCTTCCAAGGGTATGGCAAGCCTCGCCGGTAAGGTCAACACTGGCAACATCGAAGCCGATGTGACACAGTCCGGCAAGGTCACTCCTGTCAAGAGTCCGAAGTCTGTCACCAGTCTCGCTCTCGACACCCAGAGCGGAGGCGCTGATGTGAAGAACAACTCTGGCGGAGTGATTTACGCCACCCTCATCACTTCCAGTGTCCCTGAATTCGGAGTCAAGAACGATGCCCATAACAATGGTATCAACATGACTGTAACCTACACTTCTTCCAACGGGAAGGCGCTTAATCCCGCGGAGATAGCTCAAGGCACAGACTTCACTGTCACCATCACGGTCAGCAACACCAGCCCGATGAGGGACTACACCAACCTCGCCCTTACCGAGGTCGTTCCTTCCGGATGGGAGATATTCAACGACCGTCTGTTCGGCTCCGGTCCTTCAAGTTCCTCATATTCCTATCGTGACATACGTGACGACAGGGTCATCTGGTACTTTGACCTCTCAAGGGGAAGGAGCAAGACATTCAAGGTCAAGATGCATGCGGCTTATGAAGGTGAGTTCACACTTCCTTCGGTCAAGTGCGAGGCTCTCTACGACGCTCATGTCAGCGCCAACTCAGCCTCCGGGACCGCGAAGGTCACGGCTCAATAAATGAGAGGCAAGAAGGTTAACTTCAAGAATGCGCGGCGGCCAATAATAGTTTTGGCCGCCGCCATCTTGATTGCCTACCTTCTATGCCTTCCAAGGAACCTATTTAAAGGGACATCTTATTCCACAGTCATAGAGGACAGGAATGGCGAGCTACTCGGGGCCAGGATAGCCTCCGACGGGCAGTGGCGATTCCCTCCCTCAGACAAGGTCCCTGATAAGTTCAAGGCCGCCATTATCGAATTTGAGGACAGGTGGTTCCCTTACCATCCCGGAGTAAATCCGGTGTCTATAGTTAGGGCGGCGATCGGGAATATAAAGGCCGGGAAGGTGACCAGCGGAGGCAGCACAATCACAATGCAGGTCATAAGGCTTTCCAGAGGGAAGGAAAGGACCCTGTGGCAAAAGCTCATAGAATCGGTGCTCGCCACACGGCTGGAATTGAGATATTCCAAGAAAAAGATACTGGCGCTTTACGCTTCCCACGCCCCGTTCGGAGGTAATGTCGTGGGACTTGAGGCGGCCTCATGGAGGTACTTCGGCAGGCCGCCGGAGGAGCTCTCTTGGGGAGAGGCAGCCACTTTCGCCGTCTTGCCCAACGCCCCCGCCGACATTCACCCCGGGAAAAACCGGGAAAGGCTTCTGGAAAAGAGGAATCGCCTTCTTAATGATCTTCATAAACGGGGCAAACTGGACGATTTGGATCTGGAACTAGCTCTCGATGAACCACTTCCTCTCGAACCGGTAGCGCTTCCCAGAGACGCCAGGCACCTTGCGGAACGCTTCTCCAAGACGTCACGGGGACAAAGAGTTAAGACTACAGTGGACATCCACCTGCAAAGACAAGTGCAGGAAGTCACCGACATGTGGAATGACGAGTTCTCCGTGACAGGAATCAATGACCTCGCGGCTGTGGTGATGGATGTGAGGACAGGTGAGATCCTTGCCTATGTCGGAAACGCCGATCCCGACCGGAAAAGACCAGGGTCGGATGTCGACATCGCCGGTTCACCGAGAAGCACGGGAAGTATCCTCAAACCAATCCTCTACTGCGCTTCACTCCAAGATGGCGAGATACTGCCATATACCTTGCTTCCGGATATTCCGGTCAACCTCAACGGATTCTCTCCCCAGAATTTCAACAGGGAGTTCGCGGGAGCGGTCCCCGCGGCGCAGGCGCTCGCCCGCTCGCTGAACGTTCCCTCTGTCCACATGCTCCGCAAATTTGGTGTACCGAGATTTCTGGACATATTGAGGAAAGCAGGTCTCACAACGTTGACCAAAAGCGCCTCTCACTATGGCCTATCGCTGATTCTCGGCGGAGGAGAAGCGACGCTGCTTGACATCACGTCGATGTACGCGAAGATGTCCGCATCTTATCAGTCAACCGGCAAGGATGCTCTCCGCAAAGGAGACAGGCTCAACGGCTACCCGTTGACAGACAAATGCGCCCTATGGCACACTTTCGACGCGTTGAAAGAGGTCAACCGCCCTGATGAGATGGACTGGAGACTGGTAGGCTCACTCAAGAAAGTGGCATGGAAGACGGGCACAAGCTATGGATTCCGTGACGCATGGGCGGTGGGTGTGACTTCCGACTATGCCGTTGGAGTATGGGCGGGGAATGCCCAGGGACAAGGAGTCCCGGGACTGACGGGCGCCAGGACCGCCGGACCGGTCATGTTTGACATATTCAACCTGCTGCCCGTCAAGGAGGAGGAAAACGCCTATGCCGTGAACGGCTGGTTCAAGGAGCCGGCGCCGGGAGACTATGTCCTTATGGAGACCTGCCATGCATCCGGGCATCTCGCCGGGCCAAGCTGCGAACGTATTGACACATTGATGCTTCCGGCGAAAGCTGTCAGGACTGAACCTTGCCCGTACCACAAGACTCTGGATGGAATACGGACATTTATACTGCCACCTTCGATGGAATGGTACTACAGGCAGCATCACCCGGAATATGCCCCATATATTCCGGCCAATAAGGAGGATTACGCCCCGATGGAGTTCATCTATCCCGAGGGTGGCGCGACCATCTACAGTCCACGGCAGCTCGATGGAAGTATCGCGGGAGTGACGTTCAACCTCGCTCACAGAAACCCTGACCAAAATGTGTTCTGGCACTTGGACAACGAATATATGGGCCAGACAAGATTCATCCATCAGATGAGACTCACCCCGTCCCCCGGGAAGCACACCGTCACTGTGGTGGATGAAGCTGGCAATTCCCACTCCGTCGGATTCACTATAGCGGAGAACAAGTAGCTTGGTGGCACCAGCAGC
>JAFROA010000441.1 GCA_017429885.1 Bacteroidales bacterium
ATTTTGGCCTCGACTGAAGAATAGCCCACACGGCTGGCTGAGAGGGATGTCAAAGTGTCTATCTTGGTCTCGATAGCGAACCAGCCTTCCACATCAGCTATGGCGCTTATTGAGGTACCCTTGAAAAAGACGGTGGCGAAAGGAATACCATCCCCTGTGGACATGTCCAATACCTTTCCTCTGACTTTCGTGGTTTGCGCCACCATGTTGGCTGGGGCTATGAACGAGGTTAGAAAGAAGGCGGCAACAAGGAATATCCTCAAGGTTCTCATCTGATCCTGTCGATCTTCAGTTGCTGGATCGTGTAGCGATCCTTGCTTTTACTGACGAATATTGTCACCTCGAAAAGCTCCCCTCCCGCATTGAGATAGCCAAGAGCATACTTGGAGTTGGACCTGGAGGCTGTATGATTGATCTCGAAAGAGCGCGGAGTGTGGGATTCGAAAAAAGACTTCAGAATCTGCTTCGCCTGATTACGGCTGGAGTCATTCGTTGAAGACATTATGGATATCTCAAGATTGTCGGAGAACCAAGCCGACAGGCTCTCAGCGTCTCCACTGCCCAGATACTTTGATATGGGCACGAAAACATCATAGCTGTCCTTGGCCGCATTAGCGGACAGGCACAGCAACAATGCCGCGGTAGCGAGGAATAACTTCATACTGATCCTCATGATGCCTTCATTTGTTGCAAATACCGAGCCACTTTCGTATTTTCGCGATTGATGAGAATATGCTTGCTCACTGTCGGCAAAACCGATGCCGGATGGGTCAGGGAGGGTCTGGAGACATACTCTTCCAGGCTTTCCCGTTATGTGCCTTTCAGCGTCAATGAGATTTCCGAGCTTAAGAACGCCTCGTCACTCTCAAAGGCCCAGGTCAAAGAGAAGGAAGGCGAGCTGATCCTATCACGTGTGACCGCCAAAGACACGGTGATACTGCTGGATGAGAAGGGAAAGGAGTATTCCTCCAGCGAGTTCGCGAAGGAAGTGGAGAAACTGATCTCGGGTGGCAAAAATATTGTATTCGTTATCGGCGGCGCTTTCGGTTTCTCAGACGCTGTCTATGCCAGAAGTGACGGGAAAGTCTCACTCTCAAGGATGACTTTCACACACCAGATGGTCCGCGCGATATTCGTCGAGCAGCTTTACCGGGCATTCACCATCATCAAAGGAGAGCCATATCACCACGAATGAGGAGAGGCGAGAATAATATAATGAGATATTTACTATGGGGAGCCCTCGCTGCCGCGGCTATCCTCATAGCGGTCTTCTTCGCGCCTCACTCATCCCCTTCAGACGTGGTGAAAGCTGCACAGCGTACCGGGAAAGCGCTTGAGAAGCGCATGGAAACGCTTGACAGCCACATCAATACCGCCTTAGCGGAGAACAATGTCTGGATTGGCAGTCTCGGAGTGCCTGACGATATGGTGGTCTACCGCTACATAGAGGACTCCCTTCAGTCATGGTGCAACCAGTTCCCGGTCAAGAACGATGACATCACAGGTAAGGTGGTCATCCAGAGACTGTCCAGACCGAGGGAGAACATCTCATCACCACTCGCGGAGATCGGTGAGGATCCCATGTTCGTGAATTACGGCACGAAATGGTATCTCGTAAAGTCCAAGTCAAGTGGTCCTGTGAAAGTGATAGCGGGACTTGAGATAATGGACAACACTATGGATGAAGAGACCACCGGTGGAATCAATCCAAGGATATCCACTGGCAGAGGCTTCACGATCGTCCCTCTCTCGGAGAATGGAGGATCCCTTGTCACTTTGGGGGAGATTCCAGTTTTCAAAGTCGTCTCTGAATCAATCACTGGCCAAGGGACATTCGCCAGAGCGGCCCTCTTCTCAAAACTGTTCTCGCCAACCATATACGCGGACGGTAAGTATTTCAATTCGCTGGGAGCCATAATTATTTTCTCCCTGGTGGTTTTCATCGGAGTCCTCACCTTCTTCCTTTTCCGGAAACGAGTCCTGCGGAGAATCCTGGGCAAGAAACACTGGAAGGCTCTCTTAGGCGCCCATACCATACTCCTGTTCTCGCTGCTGGCAGGGATTGTCATATTCATCCATCTCATATTCAAGAGCGTTATACTCAACTCAAGCATTTCACTCGAGCTCTACCGGCTCAATGATTTGAGTGTATACAGCCTCCTGGTATATGTGACTTTGATTCTTCTCCTGATGACCATTCCCCTTCTGGGGGTTATGATCTCCCCTCCCCTCAGGAAACTGACAGGAATCAGGATCGATTTGTTGTCCGGGACAGCCAGAATCATCACAGCGGTGATGTTCGCGGCTTACCTTGTCACTATGGTCGGTATCCTGGGTTTCAAAAAAGAGAAGGACAGGGTGAATGTGCTGGCCAACCGGCTTTCCATGGAGCGGAACATCAGCCTGGAACTCCAACTGAGGCTGGTCGAGGAGAAAATCGCCTCAGATCAGCTCATATCCTCTCTGGCCTCTCTCTCCAACAGCAACAGCATAATCCAGAACAGGATTGTGGAGAGCTACATGGTAGGTTTGTCTCAGGACAATGACATCATAGTTGAGTTATTCCCGGAAAACGAGAAAAAACCCGCGGCAATCAGCTATTTCACCAGCATGGTCACCAGCGGCACTGTGATCGCCGACGGGACCAGGTTCCGCTACCATAGGGATGCTGGCGGAAATAGCTTCTACACAGGCAATTTCGCTTATTACAACCAAGGTAGCGGGGTGACGATGATGCTCCTCACCGTATCCCCTAAGTCAAACAGGGAAGACAGGGGCTACGCCAGGATCCTGGGATATTCCGCCCCAGGTGATGTGCTTCTGCCCGCGAAGTATTCCTATGCGAAGTATTCCTCCAACAAGCTTGTTTCCTACAAAGGGAACTACGCCTACCCCACCCTCCTGGATGAAGAACGTGAGGAGGAAATGCTCAAGGCTGACGGAGAATTTGTGAGGGTGAACGGATACACCCATTTCGTCAACAATGTCTCTGATGAGGACCTGATATTGATATCGAGGCCTAAGACAGAGGATTTCTACTATTTCGTGGCTTTCCTCTTCCTGACCCTCATCTTATACTCATGCCTCACCTTCCTGGCATTGTTCCGTGACAAGAGGGAAGACCCTGAAAAGAACTACTATAAATCCAGGATCAACGCGGCGATGATGGTGGCTCTCGTCATGACCCTCATCGCCCTCGCGGCTATCAGTGTGCTTTTCGTGTACAGGAGGAACAACGCCAACCTCAAGTTCTCGATGGCGGAGAAGACGACTTCCATCCAGACTCTCCTGGAGGCCAGGTGCCGGTTCGCGAGGGATTACACCGACTTCAACTCCCAAGAGGCATCAGCGGCGCTGGAGGATGTGAGCAACACGATGAAGTGCGACATCACACTCTACACCACCAGCGGGAAGGAGTTCAAATCCACCACACCGGAAGTGTTCGACAGGATGCTCCTCGGCACGAGGATGAACCAGGACGCTTTTGAGAACATCATTTACAAGAACAGGAGGTACTACATAGGGAAGGAGAATGTCGGCAGGGAGGAGACATATTTCCTTTATGCCCCAGTCTTCAATGGCCAAGGCAAAATGATCGCTATCATGAGCGCCCCGTTCACCGATGAGAGTTTCGACTTCAAGTCAGAGGCCGTTCTCCACTCCATCACCATCGTGACGGTGTTCATGATTCTGCTGCTCCTGGCAAGACTCCTGATAGGACGCGCCGTGGACAAGATGTTCAAGCCTATCACAGAGGTGGGAAGGAAGATGAATGAGGTCGATATCAATAATCTCGAGTACATAGTCTATGAGCGGGACGACGAGGTCTCGTCCCTTGTCAGGGCATATAACTATATGGTCCATGACCTGTACAATTCCACCAAGCAGCTCACCCAGGCCGAAAGAGACAAGGCGTGGGCGACGATGGCACGGCAGGTCGCGCATGAGATCAAGAATCCTCTGACACCCATCAAACTGCAGATCCAGAGACTCATACGAATGAAGAGCAACGGCAATCCCGCATGGGCTGACCGTTTCGATGAGATCTCCAAAGAAGTCCTATCGCAGATCGACCTTCTGGCCGACACGGCCAACGAATTCTCCACATTCGCGAAACTGTACACAGAGGAACCTGTCGAGATTGA
>JAFROA010000442.1 GCA_017429885.1 Bacteroidales bacterium
CGATTTTTGGCCTTCCACACTTGAGATTCCCTATTTGTATGACCAAACGATCCCCATCGTCCCCGAAAACGTCGGAATAGCACTTAAAGGCATTGACAACCTGACAATTGACGGGAATGGCTCTGAATTTATATTCCACAGTTATATGCAGATAATGGCTGCCGACTCCTGTTCCAACCTGACTGTCCGTGATTTCAGCGTTGATTGGGACCGGCCCATGATTTCGCAATGCGATGTCCGTAAAATCGGATCTTCATTTGTTGATGTTTTTATCGATAGACGGGAGTATCCTTATATAGTTGATAATGGGAAACTTAAGTTCATAGGTGAAGGATGGGAGGAAACCTCCCGTGGAGTGCTGCTTTGGTTCAATAATATCTACGACAAAGACACTAAAGAGATCAAGTACAACACGTGGGATTCCCCATTCGCGTCCAAGGATTTATTCGCAAGGCAGTGTGAAGAGTTGCCAAACGGGAACGTGCGGTTGTTCGGCACACCGCCCGAAGCGGTTGAGGAAGGCGACATCCTCACAATCTTCCACTCATTCTACACCATGTTCGGACTCAGGTTCACGAGCTGTAAAGACCTGCTCCTCAAGGATTTGGCGATATACCATGCGCTGGGGTTCGGAGTGTCTTGCGAAAGGTGCGAGAACATCACCTTGGACAATGCCAACATGACTGTCAATGAAAGCAAAGGGAGGGTCTTCAGTGTCACCTCGGACGCATGTAACTTCACGAACTGTAAAGGCTTGGCCAAATTAGTCAACGTGTCCCACACCGGTCACTCAGACGACTGGTTGAACATCCACTCGGCCTATGCGGTCATCTCATCCATCGAGGATGACAGAACCGTAAAAATAACTGAGGAATACCCCTACACCGGCCCCGGAGACGAGGTTTGGTTCATAGACAGGAACACCTCCGGAAGAAAAGAGATACGGGTAGTCGAAAGCGTTGAGCAACTTCCTACCGTCAAGTCAGACTACCAGCCTTTCCCCACAATGACCTTCCTGGTCAGATTCACCGAGCCATTACCGGAAAGAATCGTACCTGGTGATTTCTTCGAAAACAAAACTTACACCTGCGACCTGGAGATGAGAGACTGCAAAGTGCTTAGACGCCACCGGGCAAGAGGTGTCCTATTCACGACCGCGGGCAAGGCTTTGATAGAGAACAATTATTTCGCTTCAGCCGGTACAGCGATCCTGATCAATGGTGACACAGACAGGTGGTATGAGGGTGGTGGATGCGAGGATGTCACAATCCGGGGCAATGTCTTCGACAACTGCCTGACGTCGGGGAACAGGGATGGAGACCGTCATCAATGGGGCGAGGCCGTGATAACGATAATGCCCTCATTCAACACAGTCGGGAGGGACGACGAGACCTATCACAGGCATATTCATATCACTGACAACACATTCAGGACCTTCGACGCCCCCTTAGTGCTGGCCAGATCGACTCGGGACCTCCAATTCACAGGCAACAAGATCATAAAGACTTATGACTTCAAACCCTACGCATGGCAGAGGTCGGCGTTCATGCTGGACGGCTGCCGGGAAGTAAAGATTACCGGCAATTCATGGGACAACGCTTTCGGAGACAGGTTGATCCAATACAAAAACATGATCAAGTCCGACATGAAGGTGAAGGACAAAGGGTTTGTGTTGGAAAAACTGCCTGATGATTTCAAAACTTATTTGGAATGGTAAAGAAGTATTTGATACTGTCAATCTTGTTATTGGTTGCCTCTTCGGCATCCAGTGGGCAAATAATACCCAACCCTCAATCAATTGAACGGGGAGAAGGATATTTTGCATGGAACAGTCCGGCCAGAGTCATCAACAACCTTAAGGACAAACGATTTGACAGCGTCATAGAATATGTTCATCTTCTGCCGGACAGCCTTGTCACATTCAGTAAAAGGCACAATTGCCCTACTATCAAACTCGTTCAAGGTAAGCCGAACGACTTTGTGAACGAAGAGGCTTACGAACTCTATATCAAGCCGGACGCCGTGGAAATAAAAGCAGGTTCTCAAGCGGGCCTTTTTTACGGGATCCAGACACTCTTGTGGCTTCGCGATATATCACATGGCGGAATGATAAGATGCGCGACCATCAAAGATAGCCCGGTATTTGGTTACCGGGGATTCATGTTGGACGTTTCAAGGCATTTCTTTACCAAAGAATTCATTTTCAAACAAATAGACCTTCTGTCATCAATTAAGGTAAATGTACTTCACCTTCATTTGGTTGACACCGGAGGATGGAGAATCGAGATAAAGAAATACCCCCAACTCACCTCCGGCACAGCGTGGAGGACTCATAAAGATTGGAGAGAATGGAATAGGGCAGGAGGCAATTTCATCCCAGAGAATGAGGGAGGATATGGTGGCTATTATACCCAAGACGACATTAGGGATATCATAAAATACGCTTCACTTCATCAAATGGAAGTAATCCCTGAGATTGACTTGCCCGGACACAGCAGTGAGGTTCTCGCCGTTATGCCATTCCTCAGGTGCGACGGTCCCACTTCAAAATGGACTTCGGAAATGTGTCTCGGAAATGAGCGGACTTATCGGTTTTGCGAGGATATCCTCAATGAGATAATGGATCTTTTCCCTTCAAAATACATCCACATCGGAGGTGACGAGTGCAACACTTCGGCTTGGGCAGGTTGCTCTCTTTGCAAGGAATTAATGAAAAGAGAGGGAATTAAAAATCCGAATTATCTACAGAGCTATTTTACGAAGAGGATAGAAAAGTATGTCAGTAGCCGTGGTAAAACCATCATCGGCTGGGATGAGATGCTGGACGATTGTCTTGCCCCAGATGCGGTGATCATGTCATGGCATGAAGACCCTGATGGGCGTGACAAGATCATCAGGCAAGGACACCCGATGATTATATCCTCAGAAGGTCATTTCTACCTTGATTACTATCAAGATTACCCTATTGTAGAACCGGTTTGTTTCGGAGGATATACACCTCTACGAAAAACCTATCAGTTTGACCCTTACGAGGATCTTTCTGGAAACACTGATCTTGTAAAAGGATTACAATGCAACCTATGGACCGAAGCCGTTCAGACTCCGGAGCATGCTGAGCGAATGATCTATCCGAGGATACTCGCAATGGCGGAGATCAGTTGGAGCGGAACGAAAGATAAAGATTATGAGGAATTCGCGTCTCGTGTTAAGGAATATGGGAACATTTTGGTTAGACTCGGTTATCACCCGTTCGACCTAAGCGGAGAATTTGGGCCTCGCCCAGGTTCGAATATACCTGTCTCTTCACTTTCCACCGGGAAGGATGTCTCATATCTTAAGCCATGGTCTGAAAACTTCCCTGCCCTCAGGGAATCCAGTCTCACCGATGGATTTTTGGGAGATTGGGGCATGAATGGGTTGCGATGGCAAGGCTTTGATGCTGTCATGGATGTGACAGTAGACCTTAATGAGGTCCGGGATATTCATTCTGTGCAGACATCCTTTATGCAAAACTCCTTTACAGGCATGTTCCTGCCTGAGCAATTCGAGATTCAGATTTCGGATAACGGAAATGACTTCAATACAATCTATTCATTAAGCTTCAATGCCAGAAAGAACATGGAGTACTGTATTGAGGACTTTGGATGGAGCGGCAACAATAAGTGTCGCTTTATACGAATCATAGCGACACACCCTTCCGGATGGTGTTGGCTAATGTGTGATGAAATAATAGTAAGATAAGATGAGTATGAACGGCAGATTCGCGGCTCCAATACGTCTCCTTTTAGTCCTTGGCTTCCTTATCATGTCTCTAATCGCCTTCGCTGAAGACCGCCATGAGTTGGAGAAAGGCAAATACACGCTAAAGGAGATAATGAAGAAATATACCCGTAGGGAAGAAATGATTCCAATGAGGGATGGAACCCGGTTGTTCACAGTCATTTACGAACCTAAAGACAAACGAGAGAAGCATCCAATCCTTTTCCACAGGACCCCCTATGGTTCAACCCACTCCCCTTATGGAGACAATATAATCGAAATTGACCGCGCGGCATGGGTTTCATACATTGAGAACAATTATATAATTGTTTTCCAGGACATCCGAGGCAAGAACTTCAGCGAGGGAGTATTCGAGGACATGAAGCCTCTTTCAACCCCCAGTCTTGACGGAAGTGTTCAGACAGACGAGGCGACCGACGCTTATGACAGCATAGAGTGGCTTGTCAAAAACACAAAGAGAAACAATGGCAACGTAGGAATGATCGGTATTTCGTTTCCTGGGTTGTATGTAACATACGCAAGCCTGTGTGGTCATCCGGCGTTGAAGGCCGTTTCTCCTCAAGCTCCTGTAACAGATTGGTACAAAGGAGATGACGCACACCACAATGGAGCGTTTTTCCTATTGGACATGGTAGGTTTCCTGCCGTTTTATCAGTATATAATGACCGCCGATGTCCAAAGCGGCAAGATTCCCCAAAAGTCTCTTAATCTTCCCGAATTCATTCGCACCGACGCTTATACGGATCTTCTCAGGCTTGGCGCATTGACAAATCTAACCAAGGCGTTTGGAGACTCTGTGAAGATGTGGAACAATATTGTCGCACATCCGGACTATGACGACTGGTGGGAAGATCGTCTTATCACCAATCATATTTCAGACAACAACTTGCCTGCGGTTCTAGTGGTTGGCGGGCTTTTCGACGCTGAAGATTGCTACGGGGCTTTCGCGACATACAAAGCATATAAAGAGAAAGCACCCTCAGCTGATGTTTTCTTTGTGGAAGGTCCCTGGTCACACGGATCATGGCCACGTAATCAAGGTACTTTTTTCAACGACATCTACTTTGGGCCTGAGACTACGACACAATGGTATATGAAGAATGTGGAGTATCCATTCTTCGCATACTACCTTGAAGGGAAAGGAGATAAGCCCTCGAAAAAAGCGCGGGTTTTCGACTCCGGAGCCCTCCGCTGGCATGACTATGAAAACGGATGGCCTGCGGTAAGCCTCAAGAAAGCCACTCCATACTACATGCGCTACGACGGTAGCATCTCAGTAGAGAAGCCAGAAGAAGCATCAGCATCTGTAACATATGTGAGCGATCCGGCTTCACCCGTCCCATATTCCTCAAAACCGGTCAACTATCGCACGGAAGAATATATGCTGGAAGACCAGAGGAACATGTCCTTCCGCCCCGATGTCATATCGTTCCAAACACCGGTTTTGACAGAACCTCTGAGATTATCAGGAGAGATCGAAGCCGATTTATATGTGGACATAAGCGCCACGGATGCGGACTTCGTCGTGAAAATAATCGATGTATTCCCCGACGGATTCTCATATGCCGATTCGCTTTACTTGGCCCCCCAAGCACCTACTAGTCGAGCGCTAATGTCCGGATATCAGATGCTTGTACGAGGTGAGATCATGCGGGGGAAGTACCGTGAGAGCTTTCGAAGCCCCATCCCTTTCATACCAGGAGAAGTAACAAAAGTATCTTTCACTTTACCTGATGTCTCGCACACATTCCTGCCTGGTCACAGGCTGATGTTTCAAATCCAGTCAAGCTGGTTCCCTCTTGCAGACAGGAACCCGCAGACATTCTGTAACATTTACACTTGCCCTGATAGCGCTTTCCAACCATGCCGTATCAGCGTTCATGTGGAATCCGAGGCAGCAAGCTGCGTAAAGTTACCAGTTATTGATTATTAGAGCCAAGACCGATGAGACTGAAACTGAGCATATTGACATTTTTAGGATTAATGCTTGGCGCGCTTTATTCAAGCGCCCAGACAAAGTGGTTCAACCCCGCCGCTTATGACCGGCCTTGCATCCAGCATAGAGGTTTTCAATCCGAACTTGGCAATTCCTATCACCGGCTTCCTGACAGATTC
>JAFROA010000443.1 GCA_017429885.1 Bacteroidales bacterium
CCCTTGAATTCCTCGAAAATGACATCGTCCATCTTGGAGCCAGTCTCGGTCAACGCCGTGGCTAGGATCGTAAGTGAACCGCCACCCTCGATATTCCTGGCAGCTCCGAAAAATCTCTTCGGCTTCTGCAGAGCGTTGGCGTCCACACCACCAGTGAGCACTTTACCTGAAGCGGGTTGCACAGTGTTGTACGCCCTGGCGAGCCTTGTGATGGAGTCGAGAAGGATTACGACATCGTGGCCACACTCAACAAGGCGGCGGGCCTTCTCGAGGACCATATTGGCCACCTTGACATGCCTCTCGGCGGGTTCGTCGAAGGTGGATGCGACCACTTCAGCCTTAACGCTTCGGCTCATGTCAGTAACCTCCTCAGGACGCTCGTCAATCAGAAGCACAATCTCGTAGACCTCAGGGTGGTTGTCGGCAATAGCGTTGGCTATTGACTTAAGCAACATGGTCTTACCGGTTTTCGGCTGGGAGACGATAAGGCCTCTCTGGCCCTTTCCGATAGGGGTGAACATATCCACAATGCGACAGGACACGTCATTCTGGTGACCATGACCGAGAAGGTTGAACTTCTCATTAGGGAAAAGGGGAGTGAGGAAGTCAAAGGGAACACGGTCACGGATATAGTCCGGAGTACGTCCGTTGATATACTTAATCCTAACGAGCGGGAAATACTTGTCTCCCTCCTTGGGAGGACGTATCTCACCGGTCACCGTGTCGCCAGACTTTAGAGCGTTGCTCTTGATCTGGCCTTGGCTCACATAAATATCGTCGGGAGAGTTGAGATAATTATAATCTGAAGAACATAGGAAGCCATATCCATCAGGCATTATCTCGAGCACCCCAGTAGCCTCCACAGTGCCCTCAAACTCTATAACGGGAGGTTTGGGCTTCTGCTGGTTATTCTGGTTCTGGTTGTTCTGGAATTTCTGTTGGTTCTGCTGGTTCTGTCCTCCCTGCTGGCCTCCGAACTTGTTTTTCTGCTTTTTCCCGTTGAAAATATCCCTTTCAGATTGCGCGGCGGGATCATCCTTGAGGTCATCGAACAGTTGATGTATGAACTCTTTCCCATCGATTGCTTTCTCTTGGGGCTTTGGTTCAACGGCCTCAGGCGCTGTGACAGGCTCCGCATTCTCCACCTTGGCCTTAGACTTTGGTTTACGGCCTTTCTTGGAAGATGGCGTGGATTCCGGGGCTTTAGGCTGCTCTTTGACTTGCTCAATCTCGGGCTTAGGCTCCGCCTTTACCTCAGCCTTGGCATCATTCACCTCAGGTACAGGCTGCTGGGCCTTGGGTTTACGGCCGCGTTTGGACTTGGGCTTGTCCTCAGTCTTTTCAGCCGCCTCAACCTCGACAGCAGGGACCGGCTCTTTCTTTTGCTGGGGTTCAGCTTTCTTGGGCCTTCCGCGTTTCGCCTTGGGTCTCTCTATGGGTTGTAGCGACGCGGCGGTCGCCTGCGCGTCAAGAATAGCGAAAGCCAGGTTTTCATCCGTCATCTTTCTGGCATTCTTCACCTGGTGTTCTTGAGCGACATTCTCAAGTTGCTCTCGACTCATCTGAGTGAGTTCAAATAAACTGTATGGCATAAAAAAGGGGATTTCTTATCTAAGACATCGCGAAGATAAGTAAAAAAACACAAAATATCAAACTATCTATCCCAGTAGCTGGTGCTCTTCTTGAACCTCAGCAAATCCGAGAGCGCCGCGGCGTTCGCTGAGATTATGAAGGAATATGACTGATACATTCCGGAAGGCACCCAAGACACGGCTATGTTGAAGCAGTGGAGGTCATATTTGAATGACATCTGCGACGTTGTCATTCTCATGGCGACAAAATCCCATCCGGTCTGTGCCTGGACAGACATTTTCGGTGTCAGCTGGAGATTGCCTGATATGCCGAGTGTTTGGGTGTACCTATCGTTCTTGAACAGCTGCTGGTTGACGTAGTTGTATGTCCTGCTCATCGAGAGCGAATAATTGAAATTCAGACTCCAGGGCACGTTGGGGTTAGTGTAATACAGCCATCCTCCCGGAATGTACTCTCCCGTCACAGGATGATAATATATCCTCCTGTAATAATCCGCCGCACTTCCTCCTCTTCCGTTTCCGTCATTACCTTTGAAAGCTCCCTTGCCGGAAAGAGAGTATGACATCGATGCGCTGAAATTAGTCAGGCGGAGAGGTACACCAGTCTTAATGAGATTGAACTTGTTTATTCTTGTTCCTCTCTCATTAATGGCGTATGGATCGAAATTCAAGTTACCGTTGATACCAAGTTTCCCAAATATCGAGGTGGACATGCTTATACCCACATTGTTCATACCCAATGAGTCAGCCAGAAAATTGTACCCAGTGTTGATGTTGAGCTGGTCAAGGATCTTAATCTTCTTTGATCCGGTCCCGGTCGTGTCTTTCGCGTCCCTCACCTTGGCCTCAAGGTTATTTCCTATAGAGAGGCTCATTGTGGCTGACCGGCCTCTGCCGGGGACTGAGTTCAGCTGTCCCGAGTACTTGTTGTACTCGTACTTCCTCTGAACGCCCAATGTGTCAGTATACTCAAGTGTGCGGTATCCGTTGAACGCCTTTGCCTTATCCGGGCTGAAGCTCATGCTCAGACTCGGTGAGACGACGTGCCTCAAAGCCTGGATCTTGTGGTAATTGCCGAAATTGAACATTCCGTAAAGGCGGGTGCTCATCGATACCGATCCGGAATAATCATGAGTCGCTCCAAATGCGGAAAGGGGAGAGCTCATCTTAGTCTCGACCCTATTAGTCTCAGGATTGAAGACAGCGTTCGTCTCCCTGAAGAACCAGTTCATTCCGTAATTCACCGAAGGCGTGAAATTCAAGTAATTGAATAAGGTGAAAGAGGGGAGGCCGATATTGAACTTGTGGGACATTCCATTGTTGAACTTGTCCAGGAATCCCGGCTCCCCAAACTCTGATGCCTTGAAATTAACCTTGTTCTGAAGCGTGGTGTTGTATGCGAGTGAGAACTTCTCATAGAACCTCTCCTTGCCTACACGGTTCTTTATCTTGAATGGATAGAACCTTGTGACCGCGAATGTGACGTTAGGAAGGGTGAATGAATATGAGCTGTCCCTGGAGTTCTGGCTGTGCAGAGCGTTAACTGACAGGTTGAATTTGCCGTTCCAGTTCTTCGAGAATGAGACGGAGGACGATATCTGGTTCTGCAACGCCTCTGAGATAGAGCGGGAGTTGTATCGGCTGTTCGAAGGACTGGAAAAATTAACCGAGGCAGAGAACGACTGCCCAGGGTGTGCCTTCGCATCCTGGGAGTGAGACCATTTCAAACCGAAATTCTTGCTCTGGAAGAAATCCGTGCTGCCTCGCTCTCCAGTCTGGTCGACTGAATAATTGAAGGCGAAATTACCGGAGAACTTGTAATTGACCCTATACCTGGAGTTAATGTTCGCCGCCCAGGATCCAAGGGTATAGTAATCCCCTGTCATGGATATGTCGAAAAAGTCTCCGATCACGAAATACATTCCAGCGTCCCTGAGGTAGAAACCTCGGGCGTTTTCCTCGCCGAAAGACGGCATCAGCATTCCGGTCGCCCTCTCGGGCCGCTTGGGGATGAAACCGAACGGAATCGCCACAAACGGCAGGTCCACATCTTCCACGACAAGATGAGCGGGTCCGAAAACCGTCTTTTGGGAAGGCCTGGTGACAACTTTCGCGGAGGAAAGCTTGAGATAATAGTGGGGATGCTCCAGGTCGCAGACAGTGTACTTTCCCTGCGTGATATTAATTGACCTGTCCGGAAGCATCTTTATGTTCTTGCCATGGAGTATACCGTCATCTTCCTGGGTGATCATGTTGGTGATCCTGGCCTTTCTCGTGTTGAAGTTGTACTTGATCTCCTCCATGTTGAAAGTCTGCTTGCCCTGGGTCATCACGGGCTGGCCCTTCCATTCTCCGGTAAGAGTATCATAAGTGCCTCTGGCAAACACGGTTCCGCTGTTCATGTCATACTCCATGTAGTCAGCCTTGAGCTTTATATTCTCATAGCTGACTTCCACGTCTCCCCAATAGAACATCTTCCTTTGCCCGTCAGCGAACACCTGTTTCGAGGAGTCCTTGGCGGCGGAAAAGGCAGGTTTGGAGATCGAGCTTTTCTTGAGAAGGTCCAGTGAGTCGGCTTTGGCGCGGCTGATCGAGTCCCTTCTTAGGGTGAGGGAATCCTTGATCTCAGGGATAGTGTCTTTCAAGACGAGAGTATCCTTGACAGCGAGTGTGTCAGGAACCTGCTCTCTCGCGGTATCTTTCTCAGTACGAGCAGCTACCCTGGCAGCGCGACGATCCCTCCGGGGATTCTGGCCGAAAACCGTCAACCCGGTGAGAAACGCTACA
>JAFROA010000444.1 GCA_017429885.1 Bacteroidales bacterium
AGGACCGGCCGTCGGCATATTCGGTGACCGACTCTCTCGGCAAGTTCGAGAGGACGGTCGCCGGGAATGGTGAGTATGTGTTGTTGCTTCAGAATATGGGCAGGAAGGCTGTCAGCAAGGGATTCAAGGTCGAGGGGCAGGCTGAGCTTGATCTGGGTGAAATCCTGTTGCAGGACGACGCCCAGGCTCTTGACGCCGCCGCTGTGCAGGCGATGAAGACCTTGGTTAAACTGGACGTCAACAAACTGACCTACAAGGTGGAAGCCGATCCCGACTCCAAGACTGGCACATTGCTGGATATGCTGCGTAAGGTCCCGATGGTCACAGTTGACGGGCAGGACAATATCACGGTGAATGGTAGCTCAAATTTCAAGGTGTATGTGGACGGCAAGCCAAACCAGATGCTCAGCTCCAATCCGTCCCAAATCCTGAAGGTCATGCCTGCCAGTGCGGTTAAAGACATAGAGGTTATCACTAACCCTGGTGCGAAATATGATGCTGAGGGTGCGGGTGGAATCCTGAATCTTATCACCGGTACCACTGCGGGAGCTTCCTCCGCTGTATCTGACGGAGCTTATGGCTCGGTCAATGTCGGGGTGACGACTAAAGGTGAGAACGGCGGGGTTTATCTGACCGCTAAGAAAGGTAAACTGACAGTTGGAGTCAATGCTGCCGGCGGTTACCAGAAATTAAACGGAATATCCTATGACGCCATCCAGAAGAATCTTGGGAATGGAGATTTTCAGAACACGGAAATGGTTCAGAACCAGAAGTCTCCGTTCGTGTTCGCCGACTTGAATGCAAGTTATGAGATATCTCCAAAGGATCTGTTGTCGGGGTCTTTCGGGATGACAGGTTTCTACCAGAACGCGGAGGGGAACTCGAAAATCACGATGGGCGGTGTCGCCCCATATTCCTATATCAATGATATGGAGACGAGGTACAGGACCAGCGGAATAAATGGAAGCCTTGATTATCAGCACACTAGCGCAGAAGTCGCAGGAAGGTCTTTGACCTTGTCGTACAGGTATTCCGGCTCACCTTTAAGGACGGAGTTCACAAGTCGTTTCTCAGATATGCCGTTCCAGCTTCCCGACCGCAGGAGTGATGGCAACGACAATTCCCAGGAGAACACCTTCCAGCTTGATTACACGACACCGGTAGGGACTGGGCAGTCCCTTAGCTCAGGGCTGAAGTACATCGCTCGCCACAACTCGGCGGATGACAAACTCTATTTCGCCGAGGGGAACAGCTGGATTCGCAATACAGAAGGCAGCATGCTCTACGACCATTTCAACGACATAGGAGCCATATATTCCGAATATACAGGGACTTTCGGCAAGTTCTCGCTCATCGCTGGATTGAGGTACGAATACACTTGGCAGAAAGTCCGTTACGGAAAAGGATTTGGCCAAGACTTCAAGACAGGATTCGGGGATATTGTCCCGAGCGCGAGTCTCCAGTACAATATAGCAGCGACCCGAAACATTGGATTGACCTACAACAGGAGGATCCAAAGGCCTGGTATCACTTACCTGAATCCCTATGTCAACAGGTCATCCCCGACGGTGGTGTCTTACGGAAATAGCGACCTTACCAGTGCGAGGTCCGACATCATAAGCTTGGTGTTTAATTCATTCAACCCCAAATGGATAGTCAGCCTCACCGGCCGTTATAGCCACACCGGGAGCGGAATATCTGACTATAGTTTTTATGACGACGAAGGGATTATGAACACGACTTACGGGAATATAGTCGTGGAGGACAATACCGGCATCACCGCATTCGTAAACTGGACAGCAGGCCCTAAGACGAGGATATACACGAACAGTTCTGTCGGGTACAGCATGTTCTCAAGCGACGAGCTTGCCCAGAAGAACAGCGGATGGAACTGGAACGTTATGGCAGGGCTCCAGCAGACCCTTCCCGCCGACATGCTCCTCAGCGCCAACCTCATGGCTGGAGGAAAAACCTGGACTCTGCAGGGCTGGAACAAGGGATTCACGATGGGGGTCATTGGTTTGTCAAAGGGCTTTCTCGCTAATAAACTGCGGGTTACCGGGCAGTTCATCTCTAACTTCGAGAAAGGCGGAATGACTATCGAGTCCTTCGCCCGGGGAGGTAATTTCGAGACGAGGTCCAAAGTGACAGTGCCTATAAGGCAGGTCGGCCTGAATCTGACATATACATTCGGAAAGCAGGGATTCCAGGTCAAGAAGACAAGAAAGTCCATCACCAACGACGATGTGATCAACAACACCAACGGACAGGCGCCTGGAACAGGGGCCGCGGGCTCTTCGGCGACAGGTGTCGCTGGAGCTGGACAGGGCGGAATGTAGTCGCCTGACGTATGTATCATTAGAGAGAACTTTTTCGTATCTTCGCGAAGATGTTCTCTTCTTTTTTATTAAGGAGTTTTATGATGAGACGGTTATGGCTTTTAGTGGTCGCCATGTTGGCGACATCTGGTTTGCTGGCGCAAGTGGCGCCCGCCAATTATCCTCTACCTCAGAATCCTGACACTCTGCGTATCCTCGCTGTCGGGAATAGCTTTTCTGATGATGGCACCGAGTATATTCCCGGGCTGCTGGAAGCCGCCGGAATCCACAATGTCATTATAGCCCGTCTCTACATCGGCGGATGCTCCCTTGAAAGGCATTGCAAGGAATATGAGAATGGTACTCCTGACTACATCTATTACAAGTCAACCAATAACAAGTGGGTCACTGTCAGCAAGAACGCCACCATTTTGGACGGCTTGAAGGACGAGCCATGGGATATAATAACTGTTCAGGAAGTATCCAATAACTCAGGCACTTACGAGACTTATCAGAATTGGGCACCCAAACTGTTGTCCATTATCCGTAAAGAGGCCTTGAACCCCAAGGCAGCCATTGTCTGGCATATGACCTGGGCATACGCCTCCAACTCCGACCATGGCGCTTTCAAGAACTACAACCATGACCAGAAGGTGATGTATGACGCGATTGTGGATTGTGTCAGCAGAGCTCGCGGGGATTTCAATGTCCCGGTGGTGATTCCATCAGGAGTCGCTGTGCAAATGGCTAGAGAGACCCGTCTCAATAACGAGAACCGTGTTCCGGCAGATTCCAAGGTCTATCAGCTGACCAGGGACGGATTCCACCTCAGCCGTCAGCATGGACGTTACATAGCCGCTTGCGTCTGGTTCGAGTCGCTGATCAAGCCTACCCTCGGAAAATCCGTTAAGGGGAACCCCTATCTTCTCGAGGACACTGAGTATTCGATAACAAAAAAGGACGCCAAGTTGTGCCAGAAATGCGCGATCAAGGCAGTGGCGTCGTATAAATAGAACGTCTCCATGGACCCAAGATCGGAAAGAATTCATAATGCTGCCTCTTTCGTCAAGGAAATACTTGATGAAAAGGGACTTGCGCCTACTGTTGGAATTGTCCTAGGCAGCGGTCTCGGAAGGCTTGTTGATGACATAAAGGACCCAGTCACCATTCCATACAAGACTATCCCGGGTTTTCCCGTCTCTACCTCAATAGGGCACAAAGGCAATTTCATTGTCGGTGAATTAGGCGGTAAGACCGTCATAGCCATGCAGGGACGTCTCCATTACTACGAGGGCTACGACATGGACACTGTCACGCTTCCGATCAGGGTGATGATAGTCATCGGCATAGAGTATCTGTTCGTCTCTAACGCCGCCGGTGGTGTGAACACTTCTTTCAGTATCGGAGACCTTATGGTCATAACTGATCATATCAATCAGATACCCAATCCTTTGATAGGGCCTAATCTGGACGAGTTCGGCCCCAGATTCCCTGATATGACCAGACCTTACGATCATCACTTGATAGCTCTGGCTGATGAGGTGGCTGCCGAGTTGGGAATACAATTGAGGAAGGGTGTCTATCTGGCATGTACCGGTCCTACATATGAGACACCTCACGAGTACAAGTACATGCGTATCGTCGGAGCCGACGCTGTGGGGATGTCCACCACTCCTGAGGTTATTGTGGCACGTCACGCTGACATTCCGGTATTCGGAGTGTCCGTGATCACTGATGTCGCCCATGAGGATGAGGACTCCGATTATGTCACTGACGGAGAGGAGATTGTCCGTCAGGCAGATGCCGCCGCCACTAGAATGATCGCCTTGTTCAAAGGGATTATCTCCAGGATCTGAGAATGCCGGAAGGGAATATAGTCATAAGGGGAGCCAAGGTCAACAACCTGAAGGATGTGACTTTGGAGATACCGCGGAACAAGTTCGTGGTCGTGACCGGTATTTCCGGCTCCGGTAAATCCTCGTTGGCATTCGATACCCTTTTCGCTGAAGGGCAGAGGCGCTTCGCCGAGAGTTTAAGCTCGTACGCCAGGCAATTCCTCGGCCGTATGAGCAAGCCGGATGTGGAGTCCATAGAAGGTATTCCCCCCGCGATAGCGATTGAGCAGAAAGTCAATATCCGCAACCCTCGCTCTACTGTTGCCACCACCACGGAAATATATGATTATCTGAGGATTATCTTTGCTCGTATCGGTAGGACATATTCCCCGATCAGCGGGCGTGAGGTTAAGTGCCACGGACAAGGTGATGTCATGGCCAGCATCCTTTCGGGTGATTCGAGGACCTTATACATATTGGCGGACCTTGGCTGGGAGGCCAGGGAGGACAAAGTCGAGTTGATGCTCCGCCTCAAAGAGGAGGGATATTCCAGGTTTTACGGAGAAGAAGGTATCATCAGGATTGAGGATATAATGAGAATGGCTGACAAAGGAGAGTATCCGAAAGAGCTTTACCTCCTTGTGGACCGTCTCAAACTGCCGGTGTTCAAGTCATGTCTGCCGTATTATGATTCTGGTGAGCCATGGCCCCAGACTGATTGGGAAGATCTTCAGACCAGGCTTCGTTCCTCGATAGACAACGCCTTCAGGGAAGGTCAGGGTAAGCTCGTTCTTGTTAAGGATGAGGGGAAGGAAGAGTTCATCAATCGCTTTGAGCTTGACGGGATGACATTCCGCGAGCCGGACGAGTATCTGTTTTCATTCAACAGTCCGCTAGGTGCTTGCCCGGTGTGCGGTGGCCTTGGCAAGATTATCGGTGTCAGTGAGGATCTTGTGGTGCCGGATAAGAGCAAGAGCATCTATGATGGCGCTATAGCGTGTTGGCGAGGCGATAAGATGGGGTGGTTCAAGGATCATCTGGTCCAGGTGGCTGAGAGGTATGGCATCCCTATTTTCGAGCCATATTGCAATCTCTCCAGGGAAGTCAAGGATATCATCTGGAACGGTCACAGTGTCGAAGGCGATGAGAATTCCATAGTGGGCATAAACGAGTTCTTCTCGTGGGTGGAATCAAACCGCTACAAAATCCAGTACAAGTACATGCTTAGCCGGTTCTCGGGAAGAACAACCTGTCACGCTTGCCACGGGTCCAGATTGCGTCCCGAAGCTTTGTATGTCAAGGTGGGAGGAAAGAACATATCGGAGTTGCTCGACATGAATGTCGGTGAGCTCACCGCTTTCTTCCAATCTTTGGAACTTACTGATTATGAGAATGGTATAGTACATAAGGCGGTGGAGGAGATTCTCTCCAGGCTTGGGTATATCAACGATGTCGGGCTATCGTACCTTACCTTGAGCCGGGCATGCAACACCCTTTCTGGTGGAGAGAGCCAAAGAATCAATCTTGTGACAGCCCTCGGCAGCTCTCTGGTGGGGTCGATGTATATCCTGGACGAGCCAAGTATCGGTCTGCATCCCCGGGATACAGACAGGTTGATATCCGTTCTCCGCAAGCTGAGGGACATTGGCAACACAGTCGTAGTGGTCGAGCATGATGAGGAGATTATCCGGGCTGCTGACATGCTTATTGACATGGGACCTTTGGCCGGTGTCGATGGAGGTGAGATTGTCTTCCAAGGCAGGATGTCGGACAAATTGCCTGCTTCAGCCTTGAAGAAGTCTCTCACTCTACAATACCTTACCGGAAAGCGAGGTGGTTATGTCCGCGAGAAGAGGAAATGGACATATTCCATCAACGTCGAAGGTGCGATGGAGCATAACCTTAAGGACATAGATGTCAAGTTTCCCCTTGGCGTCCTGACTGTTGTCTCCGGAGTAAGCGGGTCTGGAAAATCATCTCTTGTCGGGGATATCCTCTATCCAGCCTTATATCGTCGTATCAACCAGACAGGCGATCTGCCAGGAGTGTTCAGGAAGCTTTCAGGCAATCTTGACAGGGTCACCAGGGTGGAATATGTTGACCAGAATCCGATAGGCAAGAGCTCGAGGTCCAACGCCGTCACATATCTTAAAGTGTACGATGACATCCGTAAGCTATTTTCGGAGCAGCAATACGC
>JAFROA010000445.1 GCA_017429885.1 Bacteroidales bacterium
GAAGCAGCCGGTACCATAGGTGTTCTTGACTGATCCGGGCTCGGTGCACATCTGGCCGAAAAGGGCCGCTTGCTGGTCTCCTGCCATACCTGCCACCGGCACACCTTCCGCGAATCCATATCCGGCGGTCTCCCCGTAGACCTCACTTGAGGAGCGGACCTCGGGCATCATGGATATGGGAATATCCAGAAGGTCAAGAAGTTCCTGATCCCACTGGAGGTTGTTGATGTTGAACAGCATCGTCCTGGAGGCGTTGCTGACATCTGTGACGTGCACTTTTCCGGCGGTCAGGTTCCAGACAAGCCATGAGTCCACGGTTCCGAAACGAAGCTTTCCGGATTCAGCCTTCTCCCTGGCTCCGGGAACGTTCTCCAGGATCCAACGAATCTTCGTGCCGCTGAAGTAAGCGTCGATGATTAATCCTGTCTTTTCCCGGATCATTTCAGTCAATCCCTTGTCTTTCAATGAGTCGCAGAACTCGGCGGTTCTTCTGTCTTGCCAAACGATGGCGTTGTGGACAGGCTCTCCAGTCTCGGCGTCCCAGACGATGGTTGTCTCCCTTTGGTTTGTGATGCCGATAGCCGCGATGTCAGTCCCGGTAAGTCCGAGGGTCGAGATGGCCTCAGTGGCGACTCCGGCTTGGCTTGCCCAGATCTCCATCGGATCGTGCTCTACCCAACCGGGCTTAGGGAAAAACTGTGTGAATTCTTTCTGGGCGACCGATACGGCATTGCCCGCATGGTCGAAAACTATTGCCCTGGAGCTGGTTGTACCTTGATCCAAGGCGAGTATGTACTTCTCCATATACTAATTAGTTCAGTGTTATTCAACTATGGTTCCTAGCAAAGTCGCGGAGGTGCAGTCGGCTATCCTCACTTGGACATAATCGCCGGCCTTGTGGCCTAAACCAGGAAATACGCACATCTTGTCACTGCCGGTCCGGCCGCAAAGCTCTTCAGGATTTCTTTTGGAAGGCCCTTCAACAAGAACCTCAAAAGTTTTCCCTATATCGGAGCGATTGCTCTCAAGGCTCAGCTGGTTTTGCAGCTCTATGATCTCGTTAAGCCTGCGGGTCTTCACCTCTTGGGGAACATCGTCAGGGTAGTGTCTGGCAGCTATGGTGCCTGGCCTTTCTGAGTAACAGAACATGTAGGCGTAATCGAAGGCAACCTCCTTGAAAAGCGACAGTGTGGCTTGGTGATCCTCCTCAGTCTCGGAGCAGAATCCCGCGATCACATCAGTCGTGATGCCGCACCCCGGAAGAATCTCCCGTATCTTCCTGACACGATCCAAGTACCACTCCCTAGTGTAGCGTCGTCTCATTTTCTCTAGCATTCTATCGCTGCCGGATTGGACAGGAAGGTGAATATGATCGCAGATGTTGTCATGGCGAGCCATGGTCTGGATAAGCTTGTCACTGATGTCCTTAGGATGATTGGTGGCGAAACGGACCCTAAGGGAAGGATCGATCAAGGCGACCGACTCCAGAAGATCGGGGAAGTCCACCTGCCTCTGGCCATCTGTCCAAAGATAGGAGTCCACATTCTGGCCAAGCAGCGTGATCTCTTTGTACCCTCTAGAGAACACTTCTCTCGCCTCTGAGAGAATGGTCTCAGGATCCCTGCTCCTCTCAGCGCCACGGGTGTATGGCACCACACAATACGAGCAGACATTGTTGCATCCCCTCATAATCGAGATGAATGCGGAGACGCCGTTTTTGTCTGTCCTGACAGGGACTATGTCGGCGTATGTTTCCTCCCTTGAGAGAAGGACATTGATGGCCGGGTTACCTGGAGTGATCTCCTTGATCATGTCAGGTATTGTCCTGTACGTGTCTGGCCCGGCCACGAGGTCGACTTTGCCAGTCTTGGTGAGCTCTTCCTTGAGTCTCTCAGCCATGCATCCGACTATTCCGACAATCACTCCCGGATTTGATTCTTTCATCTTGCGGAACACCTCGATGCGTCCCCATATCCTCTGTTCGGCGTTGTCTCGCACTGAACAGGTGTTGGCAAGAATGATGTCAGCATCTTCCATGACTGTCGTACGCTCATAGCCTTCCTTCCTCATGATTGAGAAGATGACCTCCGAGTCAACGACGTTCATCTGACATCCGTATGTCTCGATATAGATTTTCTTATTCATGTCAATGCTATATGTACAAAGATATGGAATTTTCAGCTAATAAGTATTTTTTCCTATATTTGTGGAACGTGAATAGTATTCCGGACATGAGGAAACACTTGTCTCATATTTTATTAACCCTTCTGGCTGCCGCCATGTCACTCATGATTTGCGGGTGTGGGAGCATCGAGAAGGTTAAGGATATTAAAGTGACATCCGTGGGGGTGGAGTCATATTCTTTCAGCGGTTTGCGCACAATCAACGCTGTTCTCGCTTTGGGTATCGACAATCCCACTTTCGCTTTCAAGGTCACTGACCTGAACGGCATACTCAAATACAAAGGCGAGGATTTCGCTTTTTTTACCGCTGACACCATCAAGGTCGACAAGAAATGCAGCAAGGTCTATGACCTGCCATGCTCAGCGACATTGAGCGAGGGAGTGAGCCTCAGGAAAGCTTTGCAGATTGCCCAGGGCAATTCTTTGGAAGGCTTCACAACTGATTTGGAGGCGAAGGTCAAGCTTAAGAGCGGCGCCGGCACCACCTTGAAGTTCAAGGATCTGGATCTTAAACAAATGGCAGAGGGGAAATGAGAAGATTTTTAGTTTTAATATTCACCATGGCCTTGAGCCTTGGCCTGTCTATAGGAGCGGGAGCTCAGGAATCGGGTGTGACCTCCCTTGCTCCAGCCGTGGACTCGACGCTTCTCGGAAAAAGCATTTTCAATTTGCTTCCTAATGTCACTGTCCATCAGTCGGAAGCCATACTAGCATCGATGAACCGTCAGATATCCTCCAACTCTTCGAGGAGACTATCCGGCTATCGTGTGAGAATATTCAATGACAATAAGCAGAATGCCAGGGGTGCGTCCGAGGCTGCCATGGGGCGTTTCAAGGGAATGTATCCGGGCATAGCCGCTTACAGGACATATTCAAATCCTTTCTTCAAAGTCACGGTAGGTGATTTCAGGACGAAGTCGGAGGCAATGCGTCTCCTTCAGCAGGTGAAGGGCTCTTTCCCTTCCGCCTTCATCGTCAAGGAAACCATCAATTATCCCCCGGTGGGATCAATCTTTTAGGTTATGCTCAAGCAAGGACTCGAACTCAAGCAGACACAGAAGCTTTCCCCACTTCAGATCCAGACCATTAAGCTGATTGAGCTTCCGATTCAGGAGCTGGAACAGCGGGTAAAGGCCGAATTGGAAGACAATCCTGTCTTGGATGATTCGCCCGCTCCTGAGAAGGAAGACTCTGACGACGAGCCCAGGGATGTCTCTATTGACGAGATGGACGCCGATGATCCTATCCCTTCATATAAGTTACGGGTCAATAATTACGGGAAGGATGAACGTCCTCAGTACAACACCTTCTCAGTAAAGGAAAGCTTTACCCAGAGCCTTCTGGAGCAGCTTGGATTCAGAAACCTTTCGAAGCATGATCATGATGTGGCGGCTTTCATTATCGGTAGTCTTGACGCCGCTGGTTACCTTCGCAGGGATGTCGACAGCATAGTTGATGACCTGGCCTTCAGGGCCAATATAGAGTCTAGCCCCGAGGAGGTGGAGCGTCTGCTTTCCTTGATACAGGAGTTTGAGCCGGCAGGGGTCGGTGCCAGAGATTTGAGGGAGTGCCTGCTTCTCCAACTCAAGGCGCAGAACCAGAGCAGGGAAGTCCAATTGGCCGAGACTATACTACGGGATTATTTCCAGGAATTCTCCAACAAGCATTTCCAGAAGATCATCTCGAAGCTTGGTCTTTCCGAGGATGAGATGAAGGCTGTTATCTCAAGGATAGTCAAGTTGAACCCTTCCCCCGGCGGTCAGATTGACGACTCGTACAATGACCAGGCTCAACAGATTGTTCCTGATTTCGTGCTTGATAATGAGGATGGGGAGATGAGGCTCTCGATGCCCCGGTTCTCTATCCCGGAGATACGTGTGAACAAAAAATACGCTGAGCTTCTCGCTGAGAGCCAAGGAACGTCGGACCGCCAGCGCAAAGAGGCCGCTACTTTCGTGAAGCAGAAACTGGATTCGGCGAAATGGTTTGTGGAGGCTATCAAACAGCGTCACAACACTTTGAAGAGCACGATGGAGGCCATCTTGGAATATCAACATGAGTACTTCATGGATGGGGATGAGTCCCATCTTAAACCCATGGTACTTAAGGATATAGCCGAGAAGACCGGGTTTGACATCTCGACGATCTCACGTGTTGTCAACAGCAAGTACATAGAGACTCATTTCGGGATTTTCCCTCTCAAGTATTTCTTCTCTGAAGGCCTTGAGAATCAGGAAGGTGAGGAAGTCTCAACCAGGGAGCTAAAGAAAGCCCTGAAGGATTGCGTAGATTCTGAGGACAAACGCAAGCCTTTGACTGACGACCAGCTGGTCGCGGAGATGGGGAAGAAGGGCTACAAAGTGGCTCGCCGTACCATAGCCAAGTACCGCGACCAATTGGATATTCCCAAAGCAAGACTCAGAAAAGAGCTATAGGTTCGCTTTCGATCCGAACGCCAGATCTCCCGCGTCACCGATTCCGGGAATGATATAGGACTGGCTTGTCAACTCCTCGTCAATCGCCCCTGTCCATAGGCAGGTGTTCTCCGGAAGACGTTTTTGGAGGTACTCCACTGCATACACACTTGTGACAGGGCTTATGAAGTGGGTGAAAACAGGTTTACCACCCTGATCAACGAGTTTGTCGTAGGCTATCTCCATCGAAGCTCCAGAGGCTATCATCGAGTCAGCGAGTACCAGGACCTTTCCTGATAGGGCAGGGCAGGTGCAATACTCGATAGCGATATGGAACTCATCGGCTTTGTCGTATTTCCTGTATGCGGCGATGAAAGCGCTCTCAGCGTTGTCAAAAACATCCATGATACCCTTATGAAGCGGGAGCCCTGCGCGCAGGATGGTCGCGGCCACGATTTTTGTGTCCCTGGTGTTGACCATGGCCGTGGCGAGAGGAGTGGTGACTTCCTTCTGAGAATAATCCAGGGTCTTGCTCAATTCATAAGCGAAGATGCTCCCTATTCTCTCAAGGTTGAAACGGAAGCGGAGACTGTCTTTCTGGACTTTCCTATCACGTATCTGCGCGATGATGTCGCCGAGAGCCGAATTGGTCTCTCCCAGGTTGATAACTTTCATGGTTTCGAGAGGATGGTTACTGAAACCAAAAATAAAGATTTATTTCAACTCGCGCAAATATTTCGCCTGCCGTTTCTTGTCAGGCCAAATAGATCCTATCGTCAGCGAAGCTGAAGTAGCGGTCGTCGCAGATGATAATATGATCGAGCAAGGCGATATCGAAAGTCCCGGCGGCGTTCTTCATTCCCGCTGTCTGATCGAGATCCTCTTTCCCTGGCATGGGATTGCCTGAAGGGTGGTTGTGGACCATGATTATCCCGCAAGCCTTTTTATCCAGAGCTTTTTTTACCACGAGCCTAGGGTCGACCACTGTCGCCGAGAGCCCTCCTAAACTAATCATCTCCTTGTGAATCAAGTAGTTCGCCCTTGTTAAGAATAATATCCAAAACTCCTCGTGGTCGAGTCCTTTCATGTGGGGAATCATGATCTTGAACACCATTCCAGGGTCGCATAGCGGAATCTTCTCTAAACCAGGATCTTCAAGACAGCATCTTTTCCCGAGCTCGAAAGCGGCTGCGATGGATGCGTACCGGCCTGAACCGATCCCGTCCATTGACATGATTTCATGTGAATCCATTGAGGCGATACCCGAAAGCCGCCCTTGGGCGGCGGAGAGTAGTTTATTGGCCACGACCAGAACATTGTCTTTCTTGGTCCCCGAGCCGATGAGTATGGCGAGAAGCTCGGCGTTGCTGAGGGCCTGTGGCCCTTTGGAGAACATTTTCTCCCGCGGACGTTCGTCCGCACATAATTCTTTGATTCTCATAGTTTTGTTTAGTTAAATATAATAATCCAAAAAAGGCGCTTCAATCCCAGAACCGCCGCTTTGCGGCCCCACCGCTCGCGGCGCGATGCGCCGCTCCGGTCCCCCCTCTTATCGTGCCGAGGGTGGCAGTGGTTCTGGGACTGAACGCCTTTTTTGTCTTCTTTTATTTGCGCTCGATAATCCTTCGGGCAGCGTCGGCTATACCGTTGGCATCAATCCCATAGGCAGCTAAGAGTTCCGAAGGAGTCCCGCTTTGACCGAATGTGTCCTTTCCGTTGACAAACTCGATCGGCTTGGGAGATGTCGATGCCAAGACTCCGGCGACGAGCTCGCCAAGACCACCGGCCATGTTGTGCTCCTCGGCGACAACCACAGCCCCAGTCTTGATCGCTGAGGCGATGATAGTGGCTTTGTCAAGCGGCTTGATGGTGGCTACGTCAATGACATCCGCGCATATTCCCTCGGCTTCGAGTGTCTCAGCGGCTTTGAGAGCCTCCCAGACCATATGTCCGGTGGCGACGATAGTCACGTCCTTGCCCTCGTTGAGCACATATGCCTTACCGATCTCAAACGGCTCATCCGGCATGAAATCAGCCACTTTCGGCCTTCCGAAGCGAAGGTACACAGGACCGTTATACTTGGCGGCGGCGATGGTGGCGTTCTTGGTCTGGGTCCAGTCGCAGGGATTGATGACCACCATGTCGGGAAGGACGCGCATAAGCGCGATGTCCTCCATTGTCTGATGGGTCGCCCCGTCTTCGCCCAGGGTGATACCGGCGTGTGAGGAAGCTATCTTCACATTGGCTTTACCGTAGCATACTTCCATCCTGATCTGGTCATATACGCGTCCGGTGACGAACTCGGCGAAAGAGCCGGCGAAAGGAACAAGCCCAGTCAAGGCCATTCCGGCGGCGGTTCCAATCATATTTGCCTCAGCGATACCGCACTCAAAATACCTGTCGGGGAACTCGGTGGCGAAAGCGTCCATTTTGAGGGATCCCTTGAGGTCGGCTGTCAGAGCCACGACCTTGGAATCCGCTTTGCCCGCCTGGAGAAGGCCTTCTCCGAAACCGCTGCGGGTGTCTTTCTTTCCTCTATCTGTATATTTTTTCATGATAATCTGATTTTAGAAATCTCCCAAAGTCTCCGGCAATTGGGCCAACGCCACCTTGCACTGATCGTCGTTAGGAACGCTCCCATGCCATTTGTGGGTACCGGCCATGAAGTCCACGCCATGCCCCATCTCGGTGGTGAACAGGATCATTATAGGCTTGCCTTTGCCGACCAGTTCCTTGGCCTTGGCGAAAGCCTCGAGAATCTTATCCATATCATGTCCGTCAGCGGAGATGGTCTCCCATCCGAAGGCCTGCCATTTCGCGGCAAGGTCTCCCAGACCGGCTACAGACTCGGTTGTTCCGTCTATCTGCTGTCCGTTCACATCCGTCATGGCAATGAGGTTGTCAACCTTGTGATGGGCGGCGAACATGGCGGCCTCCCAAATCTGGCCTTCCTCGGACTCTCCATCACCACAAAGCACGTACACATTGTGATTATCCTTAGTGGATTTCTTGCCGAGAGCCATTCCGACGGCAACTGAAAGCCCCTGACCCAGCGATCCCGCGGCCTGGAACACTCCCGGAAGTCCTTTCCTCACGGAAGGATGTCCCTGGAGGCGGGTCCCGAACTTGCGGAAACTGGCCAACTCAGAGATCGGGAAATATCCGGCTCTTGAGAGGATTGAATAATACATGGGGGTGAGGTGCCCGGCGGAGAGGATGAAAGTGTCCTGACCAGCTCCCTCACGGGTCCAGGTGGCTGGATCCTGATCCATGACTTCAAAATAGAGTGCAGTCATGAAATCCGTGCTGCTCATGGAACCGCCCGGATGTCCGGACTTGGC
>JAFROA010000446.1 GCA_017429885.1 Bacteroidales bacterium
CCACCATAGGATGGGGGCCAGCCCAATCAAAGTCGTTCTCAATGCTCGTCGCAGGATACTTTATCTGTCTTCCAAGCTCAAAAGGAGAGGTGACTATCGGGGTGGGCCAATTCTCAAATACTTCCTTGGCCGCAGGGATGTCACGGACTATGTTGTATTCGTGATAATCGGGTTCCACCATATTACCGGCCATCGTCACCAACAACTTGACTTTTTTCTCGACCAGCGTCTTTCCGTCAAGTTTCGAGTATTCATCGGGCCCGCTCTGAAGCAATCTCGCGAGATTTGTGGAGAAACCGACAGAAGCTATGACGACGGATTTGTCTTTGGCTTTTGAAAGGATTTTCCTGTAAAGATCCGGGGCCTCAGGAAGGTCGTCATATCCATTTAACGTCCTGGCAAACAACGGTTTCCCTTCGTCATTATTCAAGTTCACAACCGCTTTGGCGTAGTTGGTACCGTCATTCTCGCAAAACGCTCCTTTGCGAATGATGCCGATAGGAATATCCGGATGGCCGTACCAAGTGTTGAGAATATCCACGAATTCTCCCGGAGCCGGGCCCTCCTTATTTATGCAAACCGCGAGGAGGTTGATTATACCCGCCTCGTGGTATTTATAGAGCATATCCATCGCCAAAGCGTCATCAACATCGTTGCCGATGTCGGTCTCCATAATCAGGTCAATAGCTTGGCTGTCTTGTTCCTTGGAGTTCCGGCATCCAAGAGCCAGCATCGGAATCAACGCTAAAATCAACAGTGTTCTTCTCATGGTTATGTGGTTATTGATTATTATTTATTGTTTATCCGTCTAATCCAAGATCTACCCTGGCTTCCTCTGAGAGCATCGATTGATCCCATGGTGGATCAAACGTCAATTCCACCTCACAAGCGGTTATCCCGGGAACATCCGCCACGTTTTTCTTAACTTCCGAGAGAACCTCATCTGCCATCGGGCAGGTCGGAGCGGTAAAGGTCATTTTTATGAACGCTTCGTGTTTCTTGTTGATGACAAGCTCATAAATCAACCCTAAATCATAGATGTTGACCGGAATCTCCGGATCGTAAACCTGCTTGAGAGCCAGCACGACATTGTCATACAAAGGCGCCAGCTCCTTTGCGTCCTCCGCAGTAAGAACATCCTGAGTGTCAGTGACTATGGCAGACTTGGCGAGCTCTTTTATTCTCTCTATCATTGACACGAGACCGTTCGCCCTCGTGGGGGAAAGATTCTCCTTCAAGCCAATCTCGGCAATGAAACCGAAATCATCCTCTGCTATCTCTTTTGGGTCCCGCCCCGAGTAAACTCCTATCAGAAGGGATATTATGCCTTTTGTGATAATGGCATCGCTGTCCGCTTTGAAAAACAACTTTCCTCCTTCAATTCTCGAGTCCAGCCACACCCTTGACTGGCAGCCTTTAATGAGCTTCTCCTCGGTCTTGTCTTCTTCTGGATAAGGCTCGAGGTTCTTTCCCAACTCAATGAGATACTCATATTTATCAAGCCACTCATCGTACATTGAGAAATCCTCAATGACTGCTTTTTTGGCTTCTTCCAACGTACACATATCTATCTACTTAAACCAGCATCGAAATCGCTTTATCAAGTGATTTCACAAAATAATCCACTTCTTCCTTGGTGTTGTAAGGGGCTAATGAGACCCTAACCATGCCTGTCACCCCAAACCTGTCCATTATTGGCTCAGCACACATCTGGCCAGAGCGAACCGCTATACCCATCTTATCCAGGATCAAAGCTAAATCCTCATGGTGGGCCCCTTCAACAGTAAATGAATACAGCGGTATCTTTGTTTCTGTTCCACGTGGAACCCCATAAGTTTTAATAATCCTTTTTTCTGTCATCCTGGGCGATGCGAAGGATTCCTCCATATATTCCTTAACTCCCTTAATCTCATTCTGTAATTCACTATCCCTCAATAATTTCAGAAATTCAATAGCGGGTTTCAAAGCAGGAATGGCATTTATGTTCTGTGTGCCTGCCTCAAACTTTCCCGGGAGGGGCGCATAGGTGGTTCCTGAGAATTTTACCGTGGCGATCATCTCCCCGCCACCTTGGTAAGGCACCATCTGATCCAGCCACTTTTTCTTTCCATAAAG
>JAFROA010000447.1 GCA_017429885.1 Bacteroidales bacterium
AGGTCCACAAGCCTCAGATCGGAATGGCCATCCCGGACTCTCTTTTGAGGTTTGACATGGACTTCGGGTATGAGGTTTTCGAGAAGCCATATCAGGGGGCGTATAATTTCAAGCCCTACATGCTTGCGATGAAGCCCGACAAGAATGCTTACAGAGGCCGGAAACTCTATTTGAAAGCTGGAGCGGGTTATTCCCTTCATCCTCAGCTTGACTTCGTGTTCAGCCCTGAACAAAGCGGACCTTTCCAAATGAGCGTGTACGCCGGTCACCGGTCATATTTCGGGAAATACAACACTTTAACCGCCGCTCCTATAGATGGAATCCAGGAAATCATAAAGGTTCCCCAGACTTCCTTCGCAGGCTATGACATGCTCAACTCTTTCGGTATTGAAGGGTCTTACAGCCTTCCTAAGGCGATAGTGACCTTCGGCGCCGGCTACGAGGGCATAATGGCGAAAGACACGCTTTTCAGGCGTTCGTTTAACGCTGTTGACCTCAATGCTAGAATCCGCTCCAACAGGGACGAAGAGAAGTATGTCTTTTATGACGTGAGAATCGGAGGCAGGATGGCTGGAGACAGCTGGTCTGAGAATAAGCTAAGTGAGAGCGTTATCACTCTCGAAGGCGAGGCAGGTCCTGTGTTTGACGCTACCAAAGCGGCTCTGTTAGGGTTCGAGGCCGAGACTGTTTCTTACGGGAACCTGTTCAGCACCAATGCCGGAAGACTGGCTTTGATCCCTAAATACCGGATGTCGTATGGCAAATTGGATTTGAGTCTCGGAGTCAGGTTCGAAGTTCTCTTGAAAGGGAAAGTCAATGAGCCTGCGGGTGCGAACTGGAACATGTTTCAGCATAAAGGGGGAGTCATTTTCCCTGATGTCCATTTGAGATTCAATGCCACGGATAAGCTGAGTCTCTTCGCCGAGGCTACGGGAGGTAACACATTGAACACTTATTCCTCAATCATTTCCAGGCATCATTTCATCAATCCTTCAAGGATGATGACTCCGATATTGGACAATTCAGTGGAGAAAGTGAATGCCAGGATCGGTATTGAGGGTAAAGCCAGCGAGAAGCTTCAGATTGGCGTGTCCGGTGGATTCGCAATGGTTGGTAATGGATTGATGGATTGTGGTTTGGGTTTTCTAAGTCATAATTCTTATACTCTTCCTCTCCTTCCTGTAGCCTTCCTTCCCATAGTGTCTTATGCGGACTATAACATGCTCTATGCTGACGCCCTTGTTGACTATAAGGTCGGGGATTTCCGTTTGGACGGAGCTCTTCACCTGAGGAAGACGAGTATGAAATTCGATTCTGATTTCGGCCTTGCCCTTCCGAAAGTGTCTTATGACTTCAGGGCTATGTATGACATCACCTCAAGAATCTATGCTGGAGTCCGTGTTGGAGGTTCCGGGGCCAGGTTCGGGAAATGCCGGCTGTTGCCTTATGATGTTGAGGAGAACAATCCATCGTCTGAGGTGAAAGTCCCCGGGTGGTTCGATATCGGCCTTTTAGGCGGGTGGCAGTTCAACCGGAAACTCGGTTTCTGGCTTGAGTCCGGGAACCTTTTGTGCGAGACAATACAAAGGTCGCCGTTTTACTCTGAGAAAGACCTGTGGATAACGGCCGGAATCACCTTAAATTTATAGAATTTTTCGTATATTTGTCCGTTTTATGGGAGGCCCCCAAAAACGGGCAATTTTTTTATTCGGAAAATGATAGAGAACGACGAGATGAAGAAGGCGGAGGAACAGTATTCCGCTAGTAGTATTCAGGTGTTGGAAGGCCTTGAGGCTGTGAGGAAAAGACCTTCGATGTACATCGGAGATGTGGGTGAGAGGGGACTTCACCATCTGGTGTATGAGGTCGTCGATAATGGTATCGACGAGGCAATGGCAGGCTATTGCGATGAGATCAATGTCACGATACTTCCTGACAACTCGATCAGGGTGACTGACAATGGACGAGGTATCCCCACCGGAATGCATCCGAAGGAGCATCGTTCCGCCCTTGAGGTTGTCATGACTGTCCTCCATGCCGGAGGAAAGTTCAACAAGGATAGCTACAAGGTCTCCGGAGGTCTTCATGGCGTGGGTGTCTCCTGCGTGAACGCACTCTCTGACAGCCTGGTGGCCGAGATCCACAGGGAAGGCAAGGTCCATGTCCAGAAGTATTCGAAAGGCAAGCCCCTCGGTCCTGTCGAGGTTGTCGGCGAATGCCAGGACACTGGTACTATCATCACCTTCCATCCGGACGCCACAATCTTCACCCAGACAATTGTTTACAGGTATGAGACTCTCGCCGCCAGGATGAGGGAACTCGCTTACCTCAACAAAGGGATAAAGATCACCCTGACCGATGAGAGGGAAATGGTTGATGTCTTTGAGACTGACGCCAACGGTGATTCCAAGCCCACCGGCAAGCAGGATTTCCGCAAGGATGAGTTCTATTCCAAGGAAGGACTCAAGGAGTTCATCAACTACCTTGATGCCGGAGCGAATCAACTCATTCCCGAGGCAGTCTGTGTTCAGAGCGACAAGGTGATTCCTATCGACATCGCTCTCTCGTACAATAACGGCTTCTCCGAGAAGATATATTC
>JAFROA010000448.1 GCA_017429885.1 Bacteroidales bacterium
GTGGGAAAGTTCTTACGATAATAGCTTACCCCAAAACGCAGGTATGGTTGAACCCATTCGCTCTTGACAAATGGACGGAATTGGATTCCAGGACCGGCCAGGATGGACAATCCATTCTTCAGTTTCCCGGAGTCATAATATCTCGCGATACCGAAGGTGCCTTGGACATCCGCATACAGCCATTTCTTGATCTCGTATGCGGAATACAAACTCGCTCCACCGTAAAGTTGTTTTTCCTCCAGGGTGAACACATAGTCTCCACCTGGAGTCTGGTGGAAATCCGTCACCATTGTCCTGGTGTGATTGATAGCGGATCCTCCGATACCGATCTCAACCGCATGGGATTTGTTTTGGGAATATGCCCTGACCGGGCATAACAAGATGATGGCTAACGCCATCGGAATCAGATTGTTTTTCATCATTTAAGTATTTTGATAATGATTGTCAATCAAATGAGTATTCTGTAAGGTTCTTGATCCCAGGAATACCATAATAGGCAGCTTCAATATCGCCCCTCAGATAGACTTTCTTCCCGATAAACGCTGGATGATCGACGAGATTGAGAGCGTCCCGCATCGGACCCTTTGTCAGCTGGACCGAGACGCATGATGCCTTCTCAGTGACAGAGGAACGAGGAGCTATCGCGATGTTGGTATAAGACTCGAAAGGGCCCTCGAACTTGATCCCGTTTTTGCTGGATGAAAGGTCTCCCCCTACAATATATCCGCAGACCCACACACCTTTTTCTCCCGCATGCTCCTTCACTTGGGCAACCCCAAAGGCCCTGGACTTGTCTGTACCGGCTCCTGCCACATAATCCGTCCCTATAGTGTAGTCCTCATTACCCCATATCCGGAGGGTGTCCACCTTGATCGACAACTCGCCACCTTGGGCCGATGCTTGACCTGGTTTTGAGGGGCAAGATATCCCGATCGTGAGAATTTCCCTGGCCTCCAGACGCCTTGTGATCAACTGAGTGGACTTGTCTTTCTCCTTAAGTGACACAGACAGCTGGCCAGGTTTGAAAAAACCAGTCCTGCTTTCCCCCGGACCATAATTTAGGCTTTCTCCTCCGGAAGTTACTTCAAGGCACCCTCCGGGGTAAGTCTCAGCGAACTTAGAATCAATCCTAAGACGCAAACCACAATTGAGTTGGGAACAGTCCAGCAAGACCTTTGTCACGGCACCGGCATTGACGACCACCACCTGCTCATCTCCGAATTGGGGAGCCTCGAACTCCGGTTTCTTGAACTCCCTGGACACGGCGGTGATCGTGTAGGACCCAGGATTCACAAGCATCATCTCAGGCGAGTCACCATAATCTCCCTCATATAGAATCTCACCGGCCGAATTGACTACCTTCAGTTTAAAAGCATCCGTGTCAGGGAAATCCATTGCCCTGGTGGTGATCTCCGGAGAGAAACTCCAGGACAAGGATCCCTGACCGGTGTCAGAGGGCATCTTGTTACATGATGTTACGAGCGCTCCGAGCGTGATGATAACCGCTGAAATGGAACGCGTGATTAAACGAGTCAAAGTCTTCATAGTTCAGTCGCTTTTTAATTCCGTCTGCCAATCGGCAAAACCTGACGCGAAGCTATGGAGACCAAACGGAAAAAACAGAAAGAAACAGAAAAATCAATGATAAAAAAGGAATATTTCCGTTTTTGAAGCGAAGGAAGGATATAAAACACGGAGCAATCGCAGTCACTGCGATCGCTCCGCTACTTAACCTAAACTTAAACTATGAAAAACTTCACGTCAAATATACGAATTCTTTTATTATTAACAATTATTTGACGATTTTTTTGCTTTTGGAAAAAAAATAATATCATTTATGCCTCGAAAGGAGCTCTTTTTCGAGGTCATTCAACCCAATTCCCATCTGCTCATTCAGCACAAGAAGGTGGTAAA
>JAFROA010000449.1 GCA_017429885.1 Bacteroidales bacterium
AACTGGAAGTCGTGCTCGTCGGTGTTGGGACCGAAGCGGATCTCCTTGATGGTCACCTTGGAAGCGTTCTGCTTCATCTCCTTGGCCCTCTTCCTCTGCTGGTAGAGGTACTTCTGGTAGTCAAGGATCTTGCAGACCGGCGGATCGGCTTTGGCGCTGATCTCGACCAAGTCAAGTTCCAACTCATCGGCCATCGCCAGAGCCTTGGAAATAGGATAAATGCCTGGCTCGGCGATATTGTCGCCGACAAGACGGACCTGAGAAGCTGTTATCTCCTCATTGATGTTCAGTTCATCCTCCGCTTTCTGGCGGACAAATGGACGCTGGCCACGAACCCCGGCTGCGGGTTTCGTACCGGACGGTTTGAATCCGGTCGATGGTCTTGAACCTCCGTAACGTTTCTTGTAAGGCATTCCTGTTTTTAATTAAACTCTTAAAAAATCTCCTATATTTTTATCTATCAACTTCACGCGAGCTCCTCGGCCATTTGGGCCTTCAGCCACTCGACAAACTCTTCCACTTTCATGGTACCGGCATCGGCACCCTCTTTCCTGACAGACACCGTGCCTTGCTCAACCTCCTTCTCTCCCACAATCGCCAGTACAGGCACTCTCAGCAACGAGATCTCCCGGATTCTCTTACCGAGGGTCTCGTTTCTGTCGTCAATAGAGGCGCGAATATCGGAATTATTCAGCAATCCACAAACTTTTTTCGCGAAATCTGAATATTTCTCGCTGATTGGCAGTACTTTAACCTGATCGGGGCTGAGCCACAGAGGAAGGTGTCCGCCAGTGTGCTCAAGAAGCACGGCAGTGAATCTCTCAATGGACCCGAATGGAGCCCTGTGGATCATTACGGGGCGCTGCTTGCTGCCGTCGGCGGCGGTATACTCAAGCTGGAACCTCTCTGGAAGATTGTAATCCACCTGGATGGTGCCGAGCTGCCACTTCCTGCCGATAGCGTCCTTGACCATGAAGTCTAGCTTAGGGCCATAGAAAGCTGCCTCGCCGTACTCCACAACCGTCTTGAGCCCCATCTCGGCAGCAGCCTCGATGATAGCGTTCTCGGCCTTCTCCCAGTTCTCGTCGGAGCCTATGTACTTGGACTTGTTGTTGGGATCCCTCAGAGAGACCTGGGCGGTGTATTTGTCGAACTTGAAGATCTTGAAGACATAGAGGATCAACTCGATGACCTTCTCGAACTCGCCCTTGAGCTGGTCAGGCGTGACGAACATGTGAGCGTCGTCCTGGGTGAAGGAACGGACCCTGGTGAGACCGTGAAGCTCACCGCTCTGCTCATAACGGTAGACCGTGCCGAACTCAGCCATCCTCAAAGGGAGGTCCCTGTAAGAACGGGGAGAGGAACGGAATATCTCGCAGTGGTGGGGGCAGTTCATGGGTTTGAGCATGTACTCCTCTCCCTCCTGGGGGGTGTGGATAGGCTGGAAGGAATCCTTGCCGTACTTGGCATAGTGACCCGAGGTCACGTACAGGTCCTTGCTACCGATGTGAGGGGTCACAACCGGAAGATAGCCATATTCATTCTGCTTGCGGCGAAGGAACTTCTCGAGCTCGAACCTCATCACGGAACCTCTTGGTAACCAGATAGGAAGGCCCATTCCGACACGGCTGGAGAACGTGAAAAGCTCCATCTCTTTGCCCAGCTTGCGGTGATCCCTCTTCTTGGCTTCCTCAAGAACCACGAGGTACTCGTCCAGCATCGACTTCTTTGGGAAGGTGATACCGTAGATACGGGTGAGCTGCCCGCGGGTCTCGTCACCACGCCAATAAGCTCCGGCGAGAGCGGTCAGCTTGACAGCCTTGATGACGTCAGTGTTACGCAGATGAGGGCCGCGGCAAAGATCCGTGAAGTGGCCGTTCGTGTAATATGTGATCGTACCGTCCTCAAGCTCGCTGATGAGCTCAGTCTTGTACTGGTCTCCTTTCTCCTCGAAATGCTTGAGAGCCTCCGCTTTGGACACGTCGATCCTTGTGAAGTCCTGCTTCTCGCGGGCGAGCTCGAGCATTCTCTTCTCAATTTTCGGGAAATCGGCGTCCGTAATCTGGTTGCCTCCCAGATCCACATCGTAATAGAACCCGTTCTCGATGGCGGGACCTATACCGAACTTGACCCCGGGATAAAGATCCTCAAGGGCCTCGGCCATAAGATGTGAAGAGGAATGCCAGAAGACCCTCTTAGCCTCATCATCCTCCCATTTGAGAAGCATGATGGAGCTGTCCTCACAGATGGGACGGTTAAGGTCAAGAGTCTGGCCTTTGCCTATAGTGGTGTCTCCCGCGGGCTTGACAGCGATGGCGAGAACCTCCTCCGCAAGACGTGGGCTGATGCTCTTGGCGATCTCATATCCTGTCACCCCTTTCTCGAACGCCCTGACGCTGCCGTCAGGAAATGTGATATTGATCATAATCCTTAATTATTAGACAGTCGACAAAGATAACAATAATTTTGCTATTTTTGCACATCATACTCAGTTAACGGTCATGAAGAAAGAATATACATCCGGTGATTCATGGAACAGCGCGGCCATCGCGGGCCTTGTGCTGGCACTGGTGACAATAGCGGTCGAGTTTGTCTCCTCCCTTTGCGGAAAAGTGAACGGGGTTGCCGGCGGCTTCCTGGGCTTCCTGGCATGGGCAGCCAAGATGGTGATCTGCGCCACAATGTTCAGGTATCTCATGAAAAAGTTCCACTCCTCTTTCTCCGGAGTCGAATACCCCAGCATGCAGAGATACGGGCTTAAACTGGCGCTCTTCTCGTCTTTGGTCGTGGCGGCATATTCACTCCTGAACCTCCTGGTTATCAATCCCGGGGCCCTTGACGATATCACCGAGGTGTTACGCACAAACTACGCCTCCATGATGGACTCCAACGCCGAGGCGGCGCTTGACAAGATGCTTCCGAAGATGCCTGCTTACATGGGTATCGGACATTCATCTATTGTTTCCTCTGGGGATGGTTGTACTCCACGATATTCGCGAAGTCCATCACCCCGAACGATCCTTTCTCCGAGACTGAAGACACAATCGACAACCAATAATCATGGGATACGCGAAAGACCTATCTATAATCATTCCCCTCTACAATGAGGAGGAGTCCCTAGGAGAACTTCTAGCCTGGATAAGAAGCGTCACGAACGCCCAGGGATACAACTATGAGGTCATCTTCGTGGATGACGGCAGCACCGACGGGTCATGGGCCAAGATCAAGGAGATGGCTGAAGGGGACGACCGTGTGAAGGGCATATCCTTCCGTCGCAACTACGGCAAATCCGCCGCCCTGTACCATGGTTTCGATAAAGCGTGCGGAAGGGTCGTCGTGACTATGGACGCCGATTTGCAGGACTCCCCTGAGGAGATTCCCGAGATGTACAAGATGATCGTGGAGGATGGCTATGATGTGGTCTCGGGCTGGAAACAGCACCGCAAGGACAACAAAGTCACCAAGAACCTGCCCTCAAAGCTGTACAATGCCACGGCAAGGATGATCACTGGCATCAAGCTTCACGACATGAACTGCGGGCTCAAGGCCTACAGGAACGAGGTCGTGAAAAACATCGAGGTCTATGGCGAGATGCACAGGTATATTCCCTATCTCGCCAAAAACGCCGGTTTCGACAAGATCACCGAGAAGCCTGTCCACCACCAGAAGAGGAAGTTCGGCAAGAGCAAGTTCGGAATGGAGAGGTTCGTGAACGGATTCCTCGACCTCCTGTCGTTGTGGTTCCTGAGTGTTTTCGGCATGAAGCCGATGCACTTCTTCGGGTTCACCGGCCTTTTGATGTTCCTGATAGGATTTGTGATGACAGTTTGGATAATCGTCGCCAAGCTCGTTCACCAGGCCCGCGGGCTTGTCTACAGGGCAGTCACTGACCAGCCCCTCTTCTATCTCGCCCTGTTGGCGGTGATGCTTGGTGTCGTGCTGTTCCTCGCCGGCTTCATCTGCGAGATGATCTCCCGCAACTCACAAGAAAGGAACCTTTATAACGTGAAAGAGACCCTGGACTAGTCCAGAGTCTCCGCTTCCTTTTCTTCAAGATTCTCTTCAACGTCAGATGGCGCTTCCGGATCTTCCGGGACCGCCTCTTGAAGTTCAGTCTGGCTCCTAGGGACATCAGCGGGAGGAACCGGAGTCCCATAGCATGCCTGGAATATGAACACGGAAGTCGTCAACGACGCTCCCATCAAGAGTTTTAACAGAAACTTCCTCATGATTCATATCGGTTTACTATCTGCGAATATACGCGATAAATTCGGAAAAAAGGGAAAAATTGGTTTTCTTTGAGGTTCAAAAAAGAGTCCTACTATGAAAGTCCTCAAATTCGGAGCCAGCCTTTTCTCAAAGGAAAGCGACATGATCAAGATCAAGGAAGTCGTGGAATCCACTGAAGGTGACGCGATAATCGTGGTACCTCAAGAGTTCCAGAAGAAACTTCAAAGTCTTGTGAGAGGCGCCATGTGCGCGACCCCCCAGACATGCCTTGCCGGCCATCCGGATATCCTCATGCCCCATGGCGGGAAGTATATCGTGCCCGGAATAATCCCTGACGGTTTCGCCGCCAGTGAGCTCACCGACCTCCAAGTCGGCGCCTCCGATTATCTGGCCAGCCTTATCGCCGCCTCAAATGACGCTGAGAGACTTGAGATTTGGACAGATAAGGATGGTTTCATGACCGCTGATCCCGCAGCTGTAAAGACCGCCTACCTCATAAAGGAGATGAGCTACCGGGAAGCCATGGAACTCTGCAATTTCGGTGTTGGCCTTATCTATCCTCCCGCATTGTTCCCGGTCAACTCAAAGGGGATTCCCACAGTGGTCAAGAATCTCTACAACCCTTCCGGAAGCGGAACCACCATCCTGAAAGCAAGTGTGAGTGGAGAAAAGGCCATCAGGGGCGTCT
>JAFROA010000450.1 GCA_017429885.1 Bacteroidales bacterium
AGCGTCCCTCCACGAGCCGTTCCCGATCAATTGGTTAGCCCTGAGGTAATTTGCCCTCATGTAGTTGGCTTTCTGGTTATTATCCAAGTTATCGATATTGGCGTAAGCGTCAACCGCGCCGGCATAGTCATGATTGTAAAGAGAGGCCAAAGCCATGTAGCTGTAGATCTGGTCGCCCTTGTCCTTCCCTGGGTATTTGGCGATATAATCGTCAAAGACCTTAGGATTGTGGTTCAAGTCGAAAGAGAGCTTCGCGTAATTGAAATGAGCGTCCTCTTGAATGTCAGGATTGTACCCAAGGCTGGAAGCGTCCCTGAAAGCGTCCAGCGCCGCGACCTTGTTTCCGGTCTGGATATAGCTGTAGCCGAGCTGGTAATTGGCTATCTGCCCGATCGAGTCAGTCCGGCTCGACATCCTCGAGAAATTGTCAATCGCACCCTTGAAATCTCCATTTGAGTACAAGACCGTCCCGGCGTAGAACCAATCATCACGGTCCATGTCAATCCTGTCACTCTCGATCTTGTCATAGAACTCCTTAGCCTTGCCGGAGTCTCCTGTGGCGAGATAAGACTCGGAGATGATCCTGGCCAAATGGGACTTGCGGTCCGCCGGAACCTCATCATAGAGTTTGACTCCGTTCTTCAGGACATAGGCGTAATCCTTCTGCATGAAGCGGCACTCGGTCATGTAGTAATTGGATATGTCCGTGAACCTTGCGTCCTTCCCTGCCTTCTCAAACCAATTGTAAGCCTCCTTGAAATCTTTCCTGGTATAGTCAATATAGCCCATCGAATACCTGGAGGGAGCCGTGTGGTCTGAGTAAGGCATCTTCTCACCTTTCTCAAAAATGTCCCTCGCCCTGTCCAAGTCGCCTTCCTCAAAAAGGGCGTAGCCATGCTTGAACATGAACTCCGCCACCTGGGATTTTCCGAGGTTCTTAGGCTCGATCAGGTCGAATTCCCCCACAGCCGCGCTGTAATCCTCGCGGTCAAACAGGTTCAAGCCATTGTAAAAGCGGATCTGGGGGACAAGTTTCGAGTAAGGATAAGCCCCGATGTAATTTGCCACCATCGTCTCGTAGCCTTTCTCCTGGAGGCGTACGGCGCACAGAGTCCTGTACCCCTCGGCCATCACATCACCTGTCGATGAGGAGATCTGGTCGAAAATGGTTCCCGCCCTCTCGAACATTCCGTGCTCATAGAGGTCTAGGGCATGGCGGTAACTGTCAGTCGTCCGGTCCTGGGCCCGTAGGGATAATCCCCCGAGAAGAACCGTAGCGGATAGCAGCGCCGCGGTAAGTTTTCTTTTCATAACGATATCTTGCGAAAGTTTATAGTTCAAATCTACAATCCACAAATTTACTCATTATACTTAAAAAAAAGAAGTATATTTGTAGAATCATGGAAGATAAAACTTTGCAACCAACAAAAAACGAGCCGATTGTCTCTTTCAAGAAGGCAGACATACAAGGTGGGGATAACGTGGTGATCTACGGGTTGGACATGAATATCAACCCCGGCGATTTCGTGTATATTGTCGGAAAGGTCGGCACGGGAAAGACCTCCATCATTCGCACGATGATCGGGGAGAATCCCCTTCGCAAAGGATTCGGCGAGGTGTGCGGATACAAACTCAACGGTTTGAGGGAAAGGGATATACCTTTTCTCCGCAGAAAGATCGGCGTGGTCTTCCAGGATTTCCAGTTACTCATGGACAGGACCGTGGAGGATAATCTGGAGTTTGTTTTGAGAGCCACTGGATGGAAAGACAGGAACGCGACAGACAAACGCATCAGGGAAGTCCTCGAGGATGTGGGTATGACTCACAAGGCTCACAAGATGCCTCACCAGCTTTCCGGTGGAGAGCAACAAAGGGTCGCGATAGCCAGGTCCCTTTTGAATAAACCAGGCTTGATAATAGCTGACGAGCCCACAGGCAACCTGGACAACGAGACGGCTGACGGGATTCTCCGCCTGCTCACCGGCATCAATAAGGAGGATGGCACAGCTATCGTCATGGTCACTCACAACCGGGGAATTTTCGAGAAATACCACGGAAGGATATTCGTTTGCAAGGACGAGAAGTGCGAAGAGAGTGTCAATGAAGAGGTTATCGATCTTGCTTTGACCATTTGAGATGAGGAGGAAAGAAAGATATTCCAAAATCTTGGCCTGGTTCGAGGAGAATCAGCCCATGCCGGCGACCGAGCTCCACTACGACTCGCCATTCCATTTGCTGATAGCGGTAATCCTAAGCGCGCAGTGCACAGACAAAAGGGTCAATATGGTTGTGCCACCACTGTTTGATCGCTTCCCTAAACCAGAGGATCTCGCGGCCGCGACCTTTGAAGAGGTGTTCCCTTTTGTCAAGAGCGTTTCATATCCCAACTCCAAGACAGAGCACCTTATAGCCATGGCGGGGAAATTAGTCTCCGATTACGGGTCCGAGGTTCCTTCAGACATTGACCAACTCATGTCCCTCCCTGGAGTGGGAAGGAAGACTGCCAACGTCATAGCCTCAATTGTTTACGACAAACCCGTCATAGCCGTGGACACCCATGTCTTCAGGGTTTCCAGAAGGTTGGGCCTTTCTGACGGGAAAACTGTGGATGCGGTTAGGAAGGATCTTGAGAGCAATATCCCCGAGAAACAGAGAGCCAAATCCCATCATTGGTTGATACTACACGGCCGCTACACCTGTGTGGCCAGAAAACCGAAATG
>JAFROA010000451.1 GCA_017429885.1 Bacteroidales bacterium
GCAGGAGACAATGGGAGGGGCCGGAACGGAGCGAAGCGAAGTGGAGTCCCCCGGGAGGGGTATCCCTTCCTCCGGCCACACAACAATACGTAAAAAGAGAGTGACCTAAGTCAATTAGACTTTTTGGTCACCCTCTTTATCTTTTCACGTTGTTCCTATTCTTTTGGAACGGCGTATGTGATTTTCAGTTTCGGGGTTCGTCCGTCCTTGGATCCGGGTCCACGGAGAACGCATTTGTAGAAACGGTCCTTGTCCATCTCCTGGCTGACGGAAGTGGTGGTGGCTGAAGCGGCCGCATACTGGGCCATCATCATGTAGTTGTAATAGTTATTATAGCCATATCCACCATAACCGTAACCACCATAGCCATATCCACCGTATCCATAACCGCCATAGCCTCCATATCCGCCTCCATAGAGCTGGTTGGCGTATGAAGCATAAGCTATCTGCTGGTAGTAGTTGGCCATCTGGCTGGCGTTAGCGTCAGTCTTGGTGGTGGTTTCCACATGCATAATCAGCATCCAGATGTCGTAATCAGAGATGTCTTCCTTGTCTTTCTGCCTGATGATTTGCTGCACGTGGTGTGTGATGTCAGGGGCATAGACGCACAGGGATCGGTTGATGTCTCCCTGATTCTCGTCAGAAGCGCTGGCGTCAGTGAGTCCAGCGAAGACCACGGAGGTGTCTGTCGATATCTTGATTGTGGGACTGAGAATGTCCGGGAAAAGATACATCGTGCGGTAGTCCTCCGGGAAGTCGAAAGGCATCTCCACCGTGGCTTTGCTGATCAGGGCGGTGGCCGGGTCTACACCCTTTGAGGAGATCTCTGCGAGCACCAACCTTCTTATCTCGTCCGCTGAGATGACCGGTTTCAGTCCACTGCCACCTTCAACATAAAGGACGTCATCGGCCTTTCCGGCGAGATTGCCGGACTCATGGTAGTCCACGTTGAAGACATATTGATCAGGCAAGGTGTTGGTCTCTATAATATGGTTGAGATTTTGGAACTCCAGCGGGCTGAAATAGAACATCAAGCTGGTGTCCTTCCTCTCTCCGTTATAGATGCCGCTATAATACATCACGGCATAATTGTCTGTTCTGGTGGGATAAGATGAACCGGATGAGGTGTTAGCCTCAAGGATGCTCATCTTGAACAGGTTGAACCGTCCTCCTTCGCCGACGGGGTCGTTTGTGGTGATGTATATTCCAGGGAATTTTGAAGTGTACCTGTCATAATCATCGATGTCTTACTGGGTGATTTTCAGATATTTCTCGCCAAACTCCGAGGTGAACTCGAAGGTAAGGGAATCGGTGCCATTGACGATCGGAACGCCTTTGGTGATCCTCTTTGATCCATGCTTGACCTCGGTGTTGGAGTAATACTTCTTGGGATCCAAGGGCTCCGTGAGGTCATAAACATAGACATTTTGAAGTATGTTCGACTGGCTGGGATCGGCCACGGACACACTGTCAATCTCCGCCTGGAACCTGAATCTCTTGAATATCGGACTCTCGCCAAGATACACGGAATCGACGACAGGTACAAGGATGATGGCGCAGCCCCTGCGGAATAACCCGAAAGTATCGTCACGGATGGCTCCGAAGTTGATCCTTCTGGATGAATAGGCGGACAGGCTGTCAGATGGTTTCATCCAAATGTCGTTGAGATCGAACGTGGCGGAGTGGAAATCATATTTCATGTTGGTGGCGATGAAATCTCCACCAAGTTTCTCATTTACATTGACGCAAGACATCAGGGCCGCCAGGAGGGCGATCGCCACTAGAATCTTCTTCATTTACTGCTGCAGCTGTTGATAAAACCTGTCGTATTCGTCGATGTAGCTGCCGTCCTCGACCGATTTTCCATTGAATGGAAGAGTCGGGATCTTAAGTCCTTCACAGAACTTGACCAAACCCTCATCCACATCAGGCGAGCCGAAAATGACACCGTCAGAATACAAGGCAGCCATTTCCGCAAGATTTATGCCAGTGGGGGACTCCAGAAGGGACACGTCTGAGGGCTTGATACCTCCGAAAGGAACCGTATCCTTGAATGTCTGGGGGAAGGATTCGGACGATATCTCGTTGTATAAGGAGGTGACGACTTTGCTTCCGGCGAATATGGGATCCCCGTAATAGACTTTCTTCAAGAATAGGGGAACCAGATGGGATATCCATCCTTGGCAATGGATCACGTCAGGAGCCCAACGCAATTTCTTGACCGTCTCGAGAACGCCGCGGGCGAAAAATATGGCCCTTTGGCCGTTGTCCTCAAAAAACTTCCCATCAGGGTCGTAAGCGACTTGCTTGCGGCGGAAATAATCATCGTTGTCGATGAAATAGACCTGGATCCTGGCCGCCGCTATAGAGGCCACCTTGATCACAAGAGTCCTGTCGACATCCCCGATGATTATGTTCATGCCGGAAAGCCTGATAACCTCGTGCAACTGGTTCTTTCTCTCGTTGATACACCCGTATCTGGGCATGAAGGCCCTGATCTGCTTCTTCCTGTCCTGAATACCTTGCGGAAGTTGACGCCCTATATTCGCTATAGGGCTTTCGGGAAGGAACGGCGTGATCTCCGAATTGACAAACAAAACTCTGTTGACGGGTTCTCCCATATTAATCACTTTAGACCACAAAGGTACGAAAAATTTTCAAATAATTGATAATCCTATATATGGAGGTTCCCGCCCAATAGGGACAGCATCGTACTTAAGGTCTCTTTCGGGGCATATTTTATGGAGAAAGGCAGCCTTTCCAAGAACCTTCGGAAAGTGTCCATTTTCCTTTTTACCGTGGATTTGCCGTAAACTTCGCCACGTCCGGCCGCATGATGTCCGAAATTGCCTCCTTCCTCAATAATCTTGAGCAGGGGCTCCTCAGAAACCGTTTTTCCTCCAGGACAAGGGATTTGGATGCCAAGGACATTGATTATGAAAGAGCAAAGCAAGATCTGCCACTTGGTCATCCCCGCTTTTCTGAAGGCCTCGTCTAGCCTCTCAGGATCATACTCTCCTTTCAGGGCATCGCAAGCCATGGCATAGTCAGTGATCTGCCTAATGCCCACTCCGGTTCCGCAGGCATGCTTTAGCGCATGGGCGGAAAGCATTAGTAAGGTGGCTTCAGACGAAGGCACTTGAGGAAGCTTATCTTCGGATACGTGCAGGTCGAAATACTTGTCGTGGACATCCACGTCAACATCATCCTTCTTGAAGTGGAAACTGCCGTCGCTCGCCAATATGAAACCGGTTTCAGATTTGGCTATATCCCTCGCCTTATGGAACTCGTCACGGTTGAAGAATAAATCAATGTCTCCGTATGAGCGCAGCTCCGGTTTTGGGTAGAAGGCCGCTGTGGCAGGGCCTTTCAAAAGGATGGGGTTGAGACCCTTTTCATTGAAACCATTGATTATTGACTTAGCGATGGCAGCCATCCTGCGCCCCTGGAGAGCGCATTTCTCTTTTTCGGCGAGGAAATACAGGAATACGTTTTCCGGGATAGCGATCTTCTCGGACAGGTTTGTGACTGCGTCTCCGACAAGACCGGTCACGTTCTGTTCCCTGGATATAGCGGCTATTATCTGCCAGCATTCAGGACTGGTTGAATTGAGAATATCCATCACGCCGCCATCTGGAGTGTTTCCAGAGAGGGCGGCGTTCAGAAGGACCAAGAATTCCTTGGATAGCTTCATTCTTCCTTTAAAAGTGAGGATTCTTTCCAGATGGAGACAGTTTGTGACGCATCTGCTTGGGCTGCCTCAGGATCGATTCCATATTCCTCGACAAGGGCTGAGGCCAAGTCTTCGACGGAGAAGTCAATATCGCTGAACTTGTTCCATAAGAAAACGAAACTATCATTGACTTCCATAGCCCTTGTGCCCTTGTTGTTGAACACAAGTAGAATCAACTTTCCTCGCGATTCCCTCAATATGGCTTCGTCCGTAAGCCTCATCTTACCGGAATAATTTGCCGAATAAGCCTTTGCGGCGCTTCTTGTGCTTTTTTTCCCTGAGCCCCGTGATCATCTCGTAAATTGTGCCCCACTCGGGAAGTCCACCGAGGTTCTTGTCATCGATGTACACATCAGCCACAACTTTCACTGAGGTGCTGCCGGTACGTCCCTCAAAGAGGGAACCTACCGGCTGGTTGCTATTTACCCCATAAAAGTCCAGGCCTCTCTTGTGGCAAAAGTCCAGGGCTTCCTGAAGGAGCTCGCCATCACGGGAAGTCCAGAGTATCAACTTGTTCCCTTCGTCGGCAAGTTGCTTGAGAGTCTCAATGGCGAAGGGTTTTTCCTTCCCGATCGCCGGGTATTTGTGCTCGACGATCGTTCCGTCAAAATCCACAGCGATTGTCATTTCCGAGGCTTTAGATTAATCCTTTTCTCCGTAACCGTAGCCGTAACCATAGCCATAGCCGTAGCCATAACCATAGCCACCATAGCCGTAGCCCTTCTTGATCTCGGAGCCATTGAGGACAACGGCCATGTTCTTCAGGTGCCCCTTCTCGTAGAGATCGTCAATCTGCTGGAGCAGTCGGCGGTCAAGTTGGCCGCTTCTAAGAACGAACAGGTTCACATCGACCACTTTATTGATGACCATAGGATCAGCCACCATGGTGACAGGCACACTGTCTAGGAGGATATAGTCATAAGACTTCTTTAGTTCTTCAATCAGAGTCTCGAACCTTTTCCTTCCGAAAAGCTCCGTGGAGTTCGGCGGAGTGTGACCTGCAGGCACCAGATCAACACCAGGAAGCACATCCTTATGGATAATATCGCTGATGCTGACAGTATCATCGTAAAGATAATTAGAAAGGCCCGAGGTCACGTGCTTGACTCCGAACATCTTCGATAGAGACCTCTTCCTAAGGTCTACGTCAAGAAGGACGACTTTCTTTTTGGCGTCAGCCAAGCAGGCTGCGATGTTGGTAGACAGGAAGGTCTTTCCTGCGCCAACGCTGATGGAGTTGTTTGCTATGA
>JAFROA010000452.1 GCA_017429885.1 Bacteroidales bacterium
AGTGCCGTCAAAAATCACGATGTAACCCTCGTCATCAACGGGGAAGCCAGCCAGATCAACCTGCGCGTTCTCAACAACCTCGTAGGCGGGTACGCCGTTGTCCTCAGTAGCGGCAGCGGCCTTCTTGTTCTTGCATGCGGAAAGCGAGAGAATCGCTGCCGCGCAAGCCATGATAACAAATAACTTTTTCATGTGCGTATTGATAATATTAAAGACTATTCGGGCATATCAGGAAGGACATAGCCGGCGCGATACTCACGCTTGATGAGGCTGGCGGCGAACTCCCTGGCGTTGACAGGATCTGAGTAGGTCTTGTTGAATGTCGGGTGACCATCCTTGATCGTGAAGCCATCATGAATCTGGAACTTGATGGTGGCGTCAGCAGGGATGTTGGTGAACTTCATGTTCTGACCATCCCAATCGAGGATCTGGTTGAGAGCCTGCAGTCTGACAGCGGCGACACCGAGGTCGACCATCTCAACAAACGGACCGGCCATGCTGAAGTCGGAGTTGGAACGGGTGAAGTTGTCGGGATCGACCATGCACTCCTTGACGGCGCGGATCCAGTCCTGCTGATGGGAAGTCTTGACCTCGCGGAGGACGTGAGGAACCTCGGGCTTGCGGCCGGATACGAGATAGGGCCTGTTACCGTAGCAGCCGACGACCATGATGTCCTTGGTGCCGTAGAAGATGCTGCATCCACCGTCAATATTGAGGTTGACACCCTCAGGAATGCCCTCGGGACGCTCAGGCTTGAAGCCACCGTCGAACCAACGGACCTCGACCTCGGGGAGGGCGAGCTTCGGCATGTTCTCACGGGCGGGGAAGGTGAGCTTGATCATCTCAGCGCTAGGGCAGCAGTCGGTGAGGACCGGAGTAGAGCTGGCCTGGACCTTGGTCGGATAGCCGAGCTTGAGGCCGACGAACGGGACATGCATGATGTGGCAGGCCATGTCACCCATGGCACCGGTACCGAAGTCCCACCAGCCGCGGAAGTTCCAAGGATGGTAAATCTCATTGTAGTCACGCATGGGGGCGGGTCCGATGAAGGAGTCCCAGTTGAGAGTTGAAGGAATAGGCTGAACCTCGGTCGGTTTCTCAAGACCCTGAGGCCAGATGGGACGGTCGGTGAAGCAGTCGACGCGGGTGACCTCTCCGATCTCTCCGTTCCAGAGCCACTCGAGAGCCTGACGGGTACCTTCACCTGAGGCGCCCTGGTTACCCATCTGGGTGGCGACTTTGTGCTTGGCGGCGAGCTTGGTCAGGAGGCGGGCCTCATAGACTGTGAGGGTGAGGGGCTTCTCGACATACACGTGCTTTCCCGCGGCCATAGCCTGGGCGGCGATGATGGCGTGGGTATGGTCAGCGGTAGCGACCATGACAGCGTCAGCCTGGTCGAGCAGCTCGTCGAACATCACGCGGTAGTCGTTATACTTCTTCGCGTTCGGATATTTCTTGAATACATGGTCGGCGTATTTCCAGTCGACGTCGCAAAGACCGATGAACTCCTCAGTCTCCATGGCGGCAAGGTCAGCGGCTCCACGTCCTCCGATACCAACGCCAAGAATCTTAAGCTTCTCGGGAGGTACGACTTTTTTCTTCTTTTTGTCCTTGGGGGCCTCTCCAGCCATAATGATACCGGGAGCTACCGCTAGTCCAGCAGCCATTGCTGATCCCTTCTTAAGGAATGAGCGTCTTGAGATGTCGTTACTCATTTTGATTTAGTTAATTATGTGAATATCAAAAAATTCCGTATTAAAGCTCCTCAAAATCCACGTCCACTTTATGATCCTCGGAATCTTTCCAGGTCTCATAGGTGTGCTCAGGGACATCTTTGAGCAGATTATCTTTCATGTACGCTATCACTTCCTCAAGGCCTTCGCGGAATTTGTCAAAGTCTTCCTTGTAGAGGAAAATCTTGTGCTTGTCGAATGAAAAGCTTCCGTCAGCCTCTTGCCTCCTCTTGCTCTCAGTGATAGTAAGATAGTAGTCATTGTTGCCTTTGGTTGTCTTAACGTCAAAGAAATATGTGCGTTTCCCAGCTCTCACAGGCTTCGACCACACGTCGTCCGAGTTGCGGTCTGAATAAAATGACCGATCGTTTTCGTCTTTATACATCTGTAATACGGTTTGTAATCATACAAATGTAAGAAAAATCTGAAATTGTATGTTATATTTGCATAAAATTTCTCGATATCATGTTAAATAGAAGAATCCTGCGGATAAAAGCCTTTAAAGTTATGTACAGTTTCGCCGAGGACCCCACTAAGTCTCTTGCCGAGGCGGAATCCGAGCTTGAGGTGTCTTGTGAGGCCACTCGCTCCCTATATCTGTTCATGCTTGGCATCATTCCCTACCTGACGAGGGAGGCCTCCGCCAGGATCGAGAGCGCTAAGGGAAAGTTCAATCCAACTGAGGAGGAGAGGAATCCCAACATGAAGTTCGTCGAGAACTCGATCGCCCCTCTTTTGGACAACGACCCGGACCTGACTAAACTATTGGCCAAGAGGAAGTTGTCATGGGAGCCTTTCGACGCGTTCATCCGCGACACTTACGACTCGATGACCGGCAAGAAGTATTTCAAGGATTATATGGCCGATCCCGAGAGGTCTGTCGCCAAGGACGCCGCTCTTTTTGTGAAGATGTTTGAGGAAGAGTTCGTGGAGTCAGCCGCGCTCGCTGAAATTTTGGAGGACATGTCGATATGGTGGAATGATGACTTGGCGTATGCCCTCACTGTATGTTGCGACACCATGAAGTCCCTGGCCAAAGGGAAACGCTGGGAGTTTCCTCCGCTTTATCGCAGTGATATGCTATCGCCCAAGCCTGCGGAGAGTGACAAGACCTTTGTCACTAAGCTTCTCCGTTCCTCATACACTTGCTATGACAAGTTCTTCCCGCTTGTGGCGTCAAGCACTGACCAGTGGCAGGAGGACCGTCTCTTCACGACGGACACTGTCTTGATCGTCATGGGATTGGCTGAGGCCAAGGCTTTCCCCGACATGCCTTTGAGGGTGACCATCAATGAATATGTGGAAATCTCCAAGTATTACAGTACCCCCAAGAGCCGCTCTTTTGTCAATGGTCTCTTGGACCGTCTCGCCAAGAAACTTATTGAGGAGGGAGAGATTGTCAAGACGGGGAATTTTGATTAAATTCGCATTTAATATCAAATTGATCTAAGATGAATACGCTTACTATCACATTATTGCAGGCCGCCGGAGCGGGTCAGGCTCCCGCCGGAGGTGGTGGAATGTTCTGGATCATGATGATCCTCCTGTTTGTCATCATGTGGGCTTTCATGATCAGGCCGCAGCGCAAACAGCAGAAAGAGTTGGAGAAATTCCGTTCAGAGCTCAAGAGAGGCGACAAGGTGGTTACCGCTGGCGGTATCTACGGTGTTGTCGATGAGATCAAGGACCGTTCCGTCCTGATCAAGGTGGACGGTGAGGTCAAGCTCAGGGTGGATAAGAACTCCATCGTCAGGGATTTCACTGAGGACGCCCCCAAGGCCTAAATAGTTGAGACAAAGGATTCATAGGCTCCCTGGAAGGGACATCGCTGTGTTTGTGATGTCTCTTCTTCTGGCTTTCGGCATCTGGCTGATCCACAATCTCTCCTTGAATTATTCAGAGACATTGTCTGTTCCTGTCATAGCCGAATGCAATATTGAGGGCCATTCCAATATCTCATCCAATTCCAGCACAGTCGCGGCAAGGTGCCGCACATCCGGATTCTCGATACTCAGGGGAAGGCATAAGGCCAAGAAAGAGGCTGTGCATGTGCGTTTCAACTCAAGTGACATGCACCAGGCTGAAGGGGATATGTTCTATATCACCTCCGCCGAGCTTGGCAATTATGTCTCGGACATATTCGGAGAGGGAGTCCAATTGGAGTCATTCCTCTCGGAGAGTTTCCTGTTCCGTTTTCCTGTGGAGAACCATAAGAAGGTCCCTGTGCAGGCCGTGACGGTGTTCACCTTCAAGCCCCAGTACATGGCCATGGGTCCTATCCATTTGAAACCGGACTCAGTGACAGTATACGCCGAGCCGTACCATCTCGAGACCATCAGCAAGGTCTTCACTAAGGCGATCGAGCTGAACAACCTCAAGTCCAGCGCCCATGGCTCTGTGAAATTGGAGTCCATTCAGGGCGTCAGGATGTCTCACCAGGAGGTCGGTTATTCTTTGGATGTCACTCGTTTCGTGGAGATTGCGACCGAGGTCGCTGTGACTCCTAGAAACGTTCCCGCTGGGGTGAAACTCTCGGTTTATCCATCCACTGCCAGGGTGGTGTACAAATGCGGGTTCCCCTTGAGCCATGATCCTTCTGATGTTGTGAGCTTCCATATTGATTACACCGATTTCCAGAAATCGATTGGTGGCCGATGCATGGCGATACCATCCAAAATCCCCGATGGTGTGATCGAGTATTCGATTGAGCCTGAGGTGTTTGATTGTGTCGAGGAGAGCTCGCGATGAAGACTATAGCGGTCACAGGAGGAATCGGGAGCGGGAAGTCGGAGGTTTGCTCCATCCTATCTTCTCGCGGGATTCCTGTCTACGATTCGGATTCGGCTGCCAAGAGGCTTTACAGGGAAGATGATTCCCTGCTGGATTCCGTCGAGGGTGCTTTCGGGCAGTCATTCCGTACCACAAACGGGGATCCTGACCTTAAGAAATTGGCCTCGGTGGTGTTCTCTTCACCTGAGAAGCTAAAAACACTTGAGTCGCTGGTCCATCCTGCAGTCAAGGAGGATTTCCGTCGCTGGAAGGCCATGTGTACGTCCAAACTGGAAGAGTTGCCGGCGAGTCCGGATTTCTATGGTGGACTGCCTTTCTGCGTCATGGAGTCCGCGATCATTCTCGAGAAACCGGAATTCCTGGCCATGGTGGACAGTGTAGTCCTTGTCGACGCTCCTTTGCAAGCCCGCTTGAATAGGGCTTGCGCGAGAGATAATGTCGACCCCTCGGAGATAATACGCAGGATGGCCGCTCAACGTTTCGACTTGTCCAAGGCGGATGCGGTGATCCGGAATCATGGCACCATTGAGGACCTCTCCGCCGAGGTCGCCAGGGTATTTCAGGCCTTGAATTCGCGATAGTTAGAAGATAATTGTTTAAATTTAACGGATATGAAAACTGATCTGACAAAAATCCTTTCAATCTCGGGCCAGCACGGGCTGTACCGTTATCTGGCCCAGGCTCGTGGCGGAGCCATTGTCGAGTCCCTCGCTGATGGCAAAAGAACCGTCGCCGGAGCCAAGAACCGCATAACCACTCTTGAGGACATTTCCATTTACACCTCAGAAGGTGAGACCAAACTCAGGGAAGTTTTCCTTAAGATGAAGGAGAAGTTGGGAGATGCTCCCGCACCCGGCCCCAAGGCGGATTCTGAGGAGCTGAAGGCTTTGTTCGCCAAGGCGCTTCCTGACTATGACGGAGACCGTTTCTATGTCTCCCACATGAGGAAAGTGGTCGAGTGGTACAACGAGATCAAGGAATACGCTTCCTTCGATTTCGTCAATCCTGATGAGGAAGAGTCCGAGGAAAAGGCTGAATAGAAGTGAAGTCGCTGCAGGTCATAACGTTAGGGTGCTCGAAGAACACTGTCGACACCGAGCGTCTTCTCGCCCGGCTGGATGGTGTGTATAATATTCTGCCCGAGCGTTGGACCGGGCCGGCTGACATCCTGCTAGTCAACACCTGCGGCTTCATCGGTGACGCCAAGGAAGA
>JAFROA010000453.1 GCA_017429885.1 Bacteroidales bacterium
CAGAATTACACTTTCCGTTACCACGAGGCGATGCGCCTCTTGAACGTGGCCCCGCCTTCCATCGAGCCAAGGGCTTCAGGGCATATCATAGAGCAGATTGAGACGATCAAGAAGATTCTTGAAGCCGGATATGCCTATATCTCAAACGGCTCCGTATACTTCGACGTGGAGAAGTACAACGAGAAGCATCATTATGGCGTGCTTTCCGGCCGCAATCTTGACGATACCTTGGAAGGAACCCGTACTTTGGACGGACAGAGTGATAAAAAGGCCCCATATGATTTCGCTCTATGGAAGAAGGCGGAGCCTGAGCACATCATGCACTGGCCGAGTCCATGGAGTGAGGGTTTCCCTGGTTGGCATCTGGAGTGCTCTGTGATGGGAGAGAAGTACCTCGGTGAGGAGTTCGACATTCACGGAGGTGGAATGGACCTGATGTTCCCTCATCATGAATGCGAGATTGCTCAGAATGTTGCCTGGAGAGGCACCAGAGGCGTCCGCTACTGGGTCCACAACAACATGATCACCATCAATGGCCAGAAGATGGGCAAGTCGTTGGGGAACTTCATCACCCTCCCTGAGTTGTTCTCAGGAAGCCATCCTAAATTGGATCAGGCATATTCCCCGATGACGGTGCGCTTCTTCATCCTTCAGGCACATTACCGCGGCACGCTCGACTTCAGCAATGAGGCTCTGCAGGCCTCTGAGAAGGCTTTGAAGAGGGTCCTTCAGGCATACAAGGATCTGACCGCTATCGCGAAAGCCAATGGTGTCATCCTGAACGAAGCGAAGGATCTCCCTTACGGCGAGCTTTCTTCCGTTATCGCACCGGACACCTGCCCTGCGGACTCAGCGGAAATCAAAGCGATCTTCGAAGGTGTCTACGACGCCCTTTGCGACGATCTCAACACACCGGTCGCCCTGTCGCACATTTTTGAGGCGGTTAGGATCATAAACTCAGCCAAGTCAGGGGATGCACGGTCAAAGCCGTGCATGACTGAAGGCGACCTCAAGACCCTTGTCCAGGTATTCGACGACATCGTCTTCGGTGTCCTTGGGCTCAAGGACGAGAGTGCGGGCGAAAGTGGCAAGGGCCAAGAAGTTATCTCCGGACTTATGGACATGGTTCTTGAGGAGAGGGCGAAGGCGAAGGCCGCGAAGGACTGGGGCCTGAGCGACGCTATCCGCGACCATCTCAAAGCCCTGGGAATCACCGTCAAAGACACCAAGGACGGCGCCGAATGGACGATTGAATAATCAGTCCCTTACTACTTGACTATCACGATATTAGGAACCTTTCGGGCACCGGCATGGTCGAACTTCCGGTTGTCGTAAGGGAAGTTTATTATTCCTGTCTTATCCGTCCAAAGGGTCGAGGATCCACCTCCGTCAAGGTTAAGCGCATCCCTCAGGCCGAGAAGACGGGCGACAGTGGCCAGCTCAGAGATGCTCATCCCATCAGCCTGGCCAGGGAATCTGCCGTCCACTACGAACATATAGACCATTCCTTTGCCGTCCATGCCGATAACTGTCCTGGGATGACGTATATAGTTGAATGACGATTTCATATCAATAAACGGCACTTTTCCGTCTTTCATAAGGATCGGGCCAGAGGCGAGGGCTGAGTAATACTCCGTCCTGTAGGTTTCCACCTTAGTGGAATCATACTTCAGTATCTCCAACTTATGACCTTCCTTGTCTTTCAAGGCAAGGACTCCGTTGGAGCGATCCTCGCCTGACGCCGGAGTCCGTCCCAGAATCTCCCCGTCAATGGAGAAGAAGGTGTGGGGAATAAGCTTTCTCATATTGAAATAGCTACCATTCAGGGCGATACGGGCTCCCTCACGGATCGCTATCGAGTCGGTGGAGCTAGCCATCTCCCCGGGAGCGTGCACTAAGGCTGTCTCCCTTCCTGCCGCAGGATATCTCACTATGCTTATGCTCTGAGTCGAGTTCCTGAAGGGAAATTGGGAGTATGTCCACTCAGCGCCATCTCCTGCGTCCTTCCATTCCCACCCCGCGGCATTCCACTCTTCACGATCTTTTGGAGTTAAAGCCCCCCACTCCCTATTCGGGACCGGACCCATCTCAAGGACAAGTTCCCCACCAGCCATAATGTCCTCATGGGTGATCCAAGGACCCTCAAGGGAATTCCCATTCAAAGTGGCACTCTGAATATATTTATTCTCATCGGAGACCCCTTTCGCCTTGATTTTAAACACCTTCCCATTTGAGAGACGCATTTGGGACTCCTCGAAAACCGGACTCCCTATGGTATAGACCGGCTCACCCGGTGTGACGGGATAGAAACCCAAGGAGGAGAAAACCACGAATGAGGTCATACCGCCACCATCCTCATCGCCCGGCACGCCCATAAGATCATCCCTGAACCAAGTGTCAAGCATCTGCCGTATTCTCTTCTGGGTCTTCCAGGGCGCTCCCGCATAGTTATAAAGATACGGAATATGCAAAGAAGGCTCGTTGGCCATTGAGAACTGGCCCACATTTCCGGTGTGATCCGGGAACTTGGCGTAGAAGAAAAACTTTGCCCTTCCCAAAGGAGTGGCGAACATATTGTCAAGTTCAATCACAAATCGATCGGGTCCGCCCATAAGAGACACCAGATCCGGTATGTTGTGCTGAACATCCCAACGATAGACCCATGCGTTGTTCTCATCGTAGTATTGACGACCGCCTATTCCTCCTCCGAAATTGTAGTCAACGTCAGGAATGAATTCACCATCCTTATCCTTTGGATGGAAGAATAAGGTCTCGGGATTAAACAACTTACGGTAGTTGCCGGACCAATTGAGGTAATACTCAGCGGCTTCCTTCTCCCCTGCAGCCTCGGCGAGTTTTGACAGAGCCCATGCGTCGTACGCTGTCCCGAGGCTCACGGCCACCGGCTGACGCTGCTCCCATCCATCCACATTAGGGTCGGTCTCAGGCTCTCCATCCTTGAGAGCGGGAAACCAACCGTTATTCCAATAAAACTCATCCAAGGCCCCTGCCGGACTTCCGCTCCACGGAACTAAAGTCTTCTCCCTCAACGCTTTCTGACCCGCCAAGAAGGCAGCCTTGACATCAATGTCCAAGCCTTTGGCCAAAGCGTCAGCGAAGGTCGGAATACCATGGTTGGAGTTCATTCTCCGAGAGTCTCCGGTCACCTCAGGGAAAGTGGGCATCCAACCTGTCCCCATCTGATCAGCCATCCTTAAATAAGACGCCAATATTTTCTCCTCGATCGGGCGGTCCATAAGGATGCGAAGCGGATGCGCCGCCCTGTAAGTGTCCCAGATCCAGTCATCAGTGTAGAACGGCACTCCCCCATCCTCATGGACAGAGTTATCGAAAGCGCTCCAATACCGCCCGTCCTCGCTCATTAGGATCGGCCTCTCGAAAGTCCGGTAATATGAGGTGTAAAAGACTTTCTTACGTTTCTCCGGACCTTTTACGGATATCCTTCCCAAGGTCTCATTCCATATCTTCCTGCCTGCGGCAGCAAGTGCATCGATATCATAATCCGTTAATTCAGCCCTAAGGTTGGCCTTGGCTTGGGCGATGTCGATGAACGAGATTCCGTAGCGAAGCCTGACGGATCCCGTATCGAAACCCAGGGTCGTCCATCCACTTTCCTCCTCTTCGGAAACAACTGTGGATAAGGGCTTTACTTCTGGTTCAAGATATACATAGACCTTTGTCTCCCCATCCACGGTCTGCCAGCCTTCAAGAGCCTCGCCATTCCAGGAGACTTTACCTTTCCCGCTATAAAGGATGACTTTAACCGGAGAATCCGCCTTAAGTTCATATATGGCCGAATGATGAGACAGCGCATATCTGGCTTTGACTTCCCCCTCGGAAAGGGTAACCTCGAAGGAATATGGCGTGATGGACTCGTTATCATAAGAAACGGGTATAACCGGCCCCTTCTCGCCTCTTGTCGTGACCGAGAGCTTGAAAGCAGAGCGCTCCCTGTGGTTAGTGACTATCACCGGTAAGCCGTTCAGATACTCGGAAGTGTAATCCGAACGCTCAGGATAGACCCTGAGCATGGAATTCGGCAACTGTACGGTCGGAAATGTCGGCACAAGCAAATGGCTGATATTACCGGCGTAAGGGTTGACGTAATCTACCGGTTCGAGTTTCGGATCGCCACAAGCGAAAACAACTAGTATAGCCAGCAATGCGGGGAAAATATGCTTACTCATATTGAACGGGGATAAATGGTTCTCTTTGTAAATATACAAAAAAACAAGGAGAGGCCGCAAGATGTCAGCCTCTCCTTGTATTCAAAACAGATAAAGCCTACTCGGTAGCTCCATTCAAGGAGTAAAGGCTGGCTTTCTTGCCGGAGGTCTCATAGATATTGTTCTTGGCGTAGTAAGTGAGCTGCCCCTTAAGGACAACCTCATCACCAAGAGCAACCTGCTTGTCTCCCTCAGCCCAAGACTTCCCGCCGAAATACCAAAGGCTGTATGCCTCGAAATCCTGCTTGGGATCATTCTTGAACTCTCCATCATCGGAGATCCAGAAGATCGCTGTTCCGTACTCGACGGAATATTCAGACTGGATCTTGGAAACCTTACCCTTGACAAAAACGTCAGGGAAGGTCGGAGTGGGCTGGTCAGCGGCCTTAGCCTCGGCTATCGCAGCCTGCATGGCGTCGACGAAAGCGACAGCTCCAGCGATATTGAACGGAGACACGGCGTTGCCGAGACCATTCTCATCGGTGGTGGCGCCATTGACGCTGTAAAGCCATGCACCCTTCTTGCTGTCAGTCTCGGCTACACCTTTGTAAAGGGTTGTCTTGCCGCAAACCACGACCTCGTCACCTACCTGGACCTGGGACTTGCCCTCAGTCCAAGCCTCGCCACCGAACCATTTCACACCATAGCACTCGAAATCGTGAGTATAATCCGTGGTAGTCTTCTTGTCCTCAGATCCATTGAAGGTGCCATCATCTGAGAGCCAGAAGGTTCCGGTTCCGTAAGAGGCGCTGAAGTCATAAAGGATAGCGGAGACTGTTCCCTTGATATAGACGTCCTCGTCGAAGGTTGTACCTCCGGTAAGCAATGTGGCGATCTCAGAAGCGGTGTAAGGGTTAGTGGCTGTTCCCTTAGGATTGTCCACGA
>JAFROA010000454.1 GCA_017429885.1 Bacteroidales bacterium
TGCTCCTCAGATATTTTCCGGAAGGCGATGAAGGCTTTTGACGGAGACAGGGAGATGGCCGGAAAGATTCTCCAGTCCCTTCAGGAGGACAAATTCGTGGATGATCTCCGCTATTCGTCGGCATTCGCCAGGGAGAAGTCCAGGCTTACGGGCTGGGGACCGGCGAAGATCACATATACACTTGTGGGTAAGGGGATTCCTCGTTCCGTGGTTGTAGAGGCGTTGGGTGAGGTAGACCAGGAGGAAGCGGCCAGAAGGATGCGGTCGGTGCTTGAGACAAAGGCCAAAACCTTGATCGGGGACCCTCAGATAAAGTTCAAACTGTTGAAATTCGGGCTCACCAGGGGATATGAATATGACCAAGTGGCCCCTGCTGTTGATGACATTCTAAAGAGTTTTGTTTTAAAAGATACAGATTCATGAAAGCTATTGTGGAAACGGGATTCAACCTCCCGGGACAGGTTGGTAAGTATGTTGGAAAGGTCCGTGACGTGTACGACATCAATGGTGAGTACCTGGCGATGGTGGTAACCGACAGGATCTCGGCTTTCGATGTGGTGCTCCCGGAGGGTATTCCTTATAAGGGACAAGTCCTCAATAAGATAGCCGCTAAGTTCCTTGACGCCACTTCCGACATCCTTCCTAATTGGAAGGTGGCTGTGCCTGATCCGGCTGTCACTGTTGGCTACAAGTGTGAGCCTTTCAAGGTCGAGATGGTCATAAGAGGGTATCTCGCCGGGCACGCTTGGAGGGAGTACAAGGCTGGAAAGAGATTCCTTTGCGGGGTTCCTCTTCCCGAGGGTATGGTTGAGAACCAGAAATTCCCGGAGCCGATCATAACCCCGACTACCAAGGCGGCGGAGGGACACGACGAAGACATATCCAAGGATGACATCATAGCCAGCGGGCTTGTCAGCCGAGAGGATTACGAGAAGCTTGAGGCATATACACAGGCAATATTCAAGCGTGGCACTGAGATCGCCGCGAAGCAGGGGCTTATCCTCGTGGACACGAAATATGAGTTCGGCAAGAGGAATGGCGAGATTTACCTGATGGACGAGGTTCACACTCCGGATTCCTCAAGGTATTTCTATGCAGAAGGTTATGAGGAGAGGCTCGCCAAGGGCGAACGCCAGAGGCAGCTATCGAAGGAATTCGTACGCGAGTGGCTGATGGCCAACGGGTTCCAAGGCCAAGAGGGACAGAAAGTCCCCGAGATGACTCCTGAGGTGGTCGCAGGGATCACGGATAGATACATCGAGCTTTACGAGCATATCACAGGGGAGAAGTTCGATAAGGTGGAGTATTCCGGTGCTTCGATAGAGGCCAATTTAGCATCGTGGATCGCAAGTCTATAGCGGAAGGATGAAGGTTCTTGTGACAGGAGCTGCTGGTTTCATCGGCTCCAATCTGGCGGCGAGGCTGGCCAATAGAGGTGATGAGGTCGTCGGCCTTGATAATCTCAATGACTACTATGATGTCCGGCTCAAGCTCGGACGTCTCGAGGAGAATGGTTTCCAGGCACCGTTCGATGATGACGCCATGAAGTCAAGCCTCAAGTGGCCGTCAATGCGTTTTATCAAAGGTGACATCTGTGACAAGGCCTTCCTGGACTGTCTTTTCGCTGACGAGAAGTTTGATGTGGTCGTCAACCTCGCGGCGCAGGCCGGAGTTAGGTATTCGATCACCAACCCATATTCCTACCTCCACAGTAACCTGGAGGGTTTCCTGAATGTTTTGGAGGCGTGCCGTAATTATCCTGTGAAGCATCTTGTGTTCGCTTCTTCCAGCTCAGTTTACGGGCTTAATACCAAGGTGCCGTTCAGCGAGGAGGACAAGGCTGACAGTCAGGTGAGTCTTTATGGGGCTACAAAGAAGGCCAACGAGCTGATGGCTCACTCATACTCCAAGCTCTACGGGATTCCGTCCACCGGTTTGCGTTTCTTCACTGTTTATGGGCCATGGGGGAGACCTGACATGTCTCCTATGCTCTTCGCCACCGCTATATCCAACGGCAAGCCGATCAAGGTGTTCAA
>JAFROA010000455.1 GCA_017429885.1 Bacteroidales bacterium
AGAGGAATCAAATAAGATGTAAAATAAGCTCCCCCCTCTGTGATGGAATCTCCCAGCCCCATGATTTTAACCGGTGCTTGAGCTTGACACATAAAGCAAAGCAAACACGCAAATGGGACAGACAAAAACTTGAATAAAACGTGGCGGTGGTTCATCTCATTGACACTTGGCTATCTAAATTGAGGATACGGAGAATATAACCGTTCTCCGTATCCTCTTAAAAACAGCGATTAACGAATTCACAAACTAGTACCCAGGATTCTGGGTCAGGTTCTCGTTGATCAGACGGTCTGAAGCCGGAATCGGCCAGAGATAGTCCCTGGCGGGATTGAACTGACGCTCCGTAGCTTTCACAACATAACCGGCAGCCTCCATATACCGTACATCCGCAATACCGTTCTCATCAATCTCAGGTACTCCTCCTATCGGATAGTTGCCTTCTTCCCAATTCTTACATAGCTTGACATATGTGTCACTTATGGCAGCGGGATCCAAGGGCGTGATGGAGTCTCCATTAATCCAGTTGGACGTTCCGGACCATACACGCTCCAGATAGTAAACTGGACGGTTGAATACGACTTCCGCAATCTTCCAACGAATCAGATCCTCATAGCGGTGACCCTCAGCGGCAAGTTCAACGAACCGCTCTGTTCGTATGATTGTACGAAGTTCTGACTGGCTTCCCGCAGTGACTTTGGGGTATTCGATACCAGTGCCATGATAAGCGCGCTCGCGGAGCTTGTTGATAGTAGCGTCGAGAACGGCCTGATCGCACTTACCCTGCTCGTTCATGGCCTCTGCATACATCAACAAGACATCGCCATAACGAAGGAACGGATAGGCGTTGACTCCAACATAATTATTGGCAGCTGTCCACGTCTCAGGATCAGCATATTTCTTAAGTACGAAGCCATTGTAAGCGGCATGGAGAGCATAGGCCTTAGAGTCGACATTATTAGCATACGAGCCGTCAGAAATTTTTACGACCACGTTCTTCAAAGGAGAAGGTGAATGCTCATACCCGAAAAGCTCATAATCCGCAGGATCGTATGTGCCATTGACAACACACTCGGATGCCGGCTGGGCGAAAGGAGCGATAGTCATAGCCATACGGGGATCCCTATGATCGAAAATGGCTTTAGGGTTGTAGAGCGGGGACTCATCGATAGGAAGGCCATCGGTACAAGTATATGCGCAAACTAGCTCGTGGCTGGGGTTATTAGCAGCCCATCCTCCTGGAGCCAGACGAGGCATATAGTTCCTGGTGTCTCCTGCTATCCAGTAGTATTTCTTTAAGGCGTAATCGCCCTTGAAGACGAATATCCATTCAGGTGAGGTAGTCGCAGTGAAAAGATCTTGATAGTTTTCATGTAAGGAATAAACCCCTAGATCCATACAAGCCTTAGCTGCTGTCGCGGCGGTAGCATAATCACCATTGTATATAGCGATCCTTGCCTTGAACGCATAGGCGGCGCCTTTGGTGAACCTCTGAACCCCACCACATTCGGTAGGGAGTAACTGGGCGGCCTTATCAAGACACTCAAGGGCAAAAGCCACAACTTCGGATTTAGGTGAACGGCTAGCCGAATATGCCTCCTCAAGAGTCATTCCTGTCTTGTCAAGGATTACATCTCCCCAACGGAAAGCGAGCATTCCATATGCATAGCCAATGTAGAGCAGGGCTTCACCTTTGTATTGGTTGATAGTGGCCTCGGGAATTCCAAGCTCACTGCCTTTCTCTTCAAGGTTCTTGAGAATACGGAGCCCTCTGGCGATACCTTTATAGTAGTTCTGCCAATGAGAAGCCACAGTCCCATTCTCAGCCGTCATAGTGCCGTTGAATGTGAATTGAGTATCGCTTCTACGAACCACATCATCGGCCCAGAGTACACCGTCCAAGATAAAGAAATCTGTACGGTAGAAGTCATTTAGACTCATCTCTATCTCAGCGGCTGAAGAATACCAGTTCTCACTGGATCCCTCAGATAGAGGATTGAGGTTCAAATCGACGCATGAAGAAAATATGAGCGCCGAGATCATTGAAAGTGCGAGTGTATATATCTTTTTCATGATAGCGCCTCCTTTAGAATTTAACATTTACACCGAAAATAAATGAGGTCGAAAGGAACTCACTTGAGGTCGAGATCTCAGGATCCCAGCCTTTAGGGTAATTACTGATTGCGGGAAGGTCCGTTACGCTGGCATACGCCCTGAGATTCTTGATGAAAGTCCTCTCTATCAAATGCTTCGGGACAGTATATCCAAGGGTTATATTCTTGACGCGGAAATAACCTCCATTAAACAACCAATAATCAGAGCCCACGCTCTGGCTTCCTGTATTAGTGTAGGTCACACGGGGATACTTAGCCTTCTTGTTGGCCTCGTCATCTCCGATCCTCCAATAATCACCGACAACCAACTCAGGTACAGCTCCCCACTGCTCACGGAAGGGCTGAATCCAGAAATAGTTAAACAAGACATTTTGATGCCCGACTCCCTGGAAAGAAAGGTTGAAATCAAAATTCTTGTAACCGAGATTGATGTTGCCACCATAAAGGTATTCAGGGAGCGAGTTCCCCATTTTTACTTTGTCATCAGAATTGATCTTACCGTCATTGTTGACGTCCACGTACTTGATATCTCCTGCCTTATCATTACCAGAATAAGTCGGGATCCTCTTGCCATCTGAACCGACAAGATCAGCATCCGTCATAATCAGGCCATCGGTCTTATAAATGAACAACTCATTGTAATATGAGCCTTCCTCGATAATGTGGTTACCGCTGATAGTTCTCTTGTCACCAACATAACCCATCTTCGAACGATAGTCAGAAAGATTGGCAGAGATAGAATAGGAGAAGTCACCGACTTTGTCAGACCATCCAAGCTCGAGATCCCAACCATTGGTGTACATGTCACCAGCGTTCTGGGAAGGAGCGGAATAACCGGCGTATGAAGGGAATCCGAGAGTAAGGAGCATGTTCTCGGTCTTCTTGTGGTAGTAATCAGCACTCATACGGAAACGTCCGTCAAACATGGTAGCATCAAGTCCGACTCCTGTGGAAGTAGTTGTTTCCCAGGTGATATCACGGAAAGCGTAGTACACCTGAGCCGCATTCTGCATGGCGGTCACGCTACCATCCTTGTTCATCATGTAGCTATTGCCGAAGCTGATAGCGGCCTGGTAAGGGAACTCAGAACCGATACGCTCGTTACCAAGCTGACCCCAAGAGCCGCGGAGCTTCAAGTAAGAGACGAAATTCTTACCGAACCAAGGTTCCTCCGAGATAACCCATCCGGCGGAAACCGAAGGGAAATAACCCCAACGGCTCTCCTTAGCGAAACGGGAAGAACCGTCAGCGCGGAAGTTTGCTTGAAGCATGTAACGATCCTTGAAGGAGTACATGAGACGACCGAAACCTGATTGATAAGCATTGTGCCCTGCGGATCCATTGTTATACTGATAGTCCTCAGGTCCTATGTTCAGATAAGGGAAGTTGGTGAGGGCGAAATGTGTACGGCTCGCGCTCAGGTTCTCCCACTGGTAAGTGTAACCCTCATAACCAACCATGGCATTGAAGGAATGATTTCCAAACCTTTTTCTATAATTAGCATAAGCCTGGTAGGTATATGAATGTGTGTCGTTACGAGTTTCCGACAGGTCTGTTGAATACAGGCTGACGTCACGGCCATCCTCGTAAGAAATAATTGTAGGCTTGGTGAAGTTCTTGCCCTTAGTGAAAGTGAACCTTGGAGCAAATACAGTCGTTATTGTCAAGTCCTTGAATGGTTTGATATCGAACTGAACCTTACCTCCTAATTTATAATAATTGGTCTTCCTTGTTCCAGCATTCTCAAGATGAGCTACCATGTTTCCTCCATCTTTCACATCCTGATACCTGCCATCACCCCAATAAACACCATAGATTGGAGGAATAACGAACACCTTATAAACGACATTGTCAACCGCGGGACTGTGGGCGTCACTAAGAGAGAAGTCCAAATCAACATTGGCTTTCAGCCACTTGGAAATCTGCCAATCATTATTCAGACGACCGGCATAACGATCGTATCCTCTCTTCTGGTAGTAACCCTCACGATTCTGATAAGTGAAGTTAAACTTGGTTCTCAGGTTATCTCTTCCTCCACTGATGCTCATGGAATGGCGCTGGTGGGAAGTAGTCTCCCTGAACACCTCTTTAAACCAATCGGTGTCTGGATAGTGGACAGGATCCTTGGCGTGATTGGCTGGATAGTTATTGATAAAATCCTCAGTATATTCTGAATAAGGGGATGATGCGCCGTCATTGTACTTTAAGTCGTCGATAACTTTCATGTAATCAACAGAACCTGCCATTTTAGGAAGTACCGTAGGCTTATCTATCGCATAGAAATAGTTGTAATCCACAGAGAACTTGTTCTCTTGAGCACGCTTCGTGGTGATTAGGATCACACCGGCAGCAGCCCTGGATCCGTAAATAGAAGCGGAAGCGGCATCTTTGAGCACCGCGATATCCTGAACATCTTCAGCGATGACATCGTTGATAGACCCAGGGACACCGTCAACAATAACAAGAGGATCATTTGTCGACATTGTAGTCACACCATGAATACGGATCGAAGATGACGCATCGGGACCTCCACCGGAACGGGTGACCTGTAAACCTGCGATCTGTCCTTGAAGAGCATTTGAAAGCATAGTTTCAGAACGCTCGGAAACATTCTCGCCACGCACACTTGAGATAGATCCTGTCAGATCTCCCTTTCTGGCTGTACCGTAACCGATAGCGACAGCGTTTTCCAACAGGTTGATATCCGTTTCCAATACAATGTTGAGAACTGAAGCGGATCCAACCTTCACATCTTTGGTCTTAAAACCAATAGATGATATACGAAGTGTATTGCCAGGTACGACAGCGATGGAGAAATCTCCGTTTTCGTCGGCGATAGCTCCCTTTGTCGCATCCTCGACGAGCATGATGCTGGCTCCTATGACCGGCTCACCATTCTCGTCCTTAACGGTTCC
>JAFROA010000456.1 GCA_017429885.1 Bacteroidales bacterium
AAGACATTTCTCCAAATTTTTTTGTATGTTTTTTTACGTATATTTGTATTTATAATCACTGCCAAGGAGATGGACATCGACCTCTTTTCCAACATAGTCAAGGATTTGATTCTTGACAATGATGAAGTTACGTTGCCTGGATTGGGGACGTTCGTCTCTGAGTTGATGCCATCCAGCTTCTCCGACAAGGGCTACACTATCAATCCACCATATCGCCGTCTTTCTTTCCGTCAGCGGTGGAAGGAGGATGACAACCTTCTCGTGGATTTCTATTCCGAGACTAACGGGATTGAGAAATCGCAGGCTGCCGAGATAGTGGGGGAGTTTGTCTCAGGGCTTAAGGAAACACTTCAGTCCAAGAAACTTATAGTCCTTCCTGGGCTTGGCCGCCTGAGGGCTACAAAGGAGAATGCCTTTTTCTTCATCGCGGATGAGGATCTTGACATCTACCCTGGAGGTTTCGGACTGGAACCGGTTTCCCTGAAGACTCATGAGGAGACTCCAGAGGAGGTCGCAGCGGTGGTGAAGGAGCTTCAAGAAGCTTTGTCCGAAGATGAAGCCGCCAAGACCGCCAAGGCGGTCGAAGCGGTTGAAGCTCCGAGAAAGAGAAGACCTTGGCTTGTCGCTGTTTTAGGTACAGTCGCTTCAGTGATCCTGTTTTTGGGATTATTCATGCTGCTGGCCAGGATCGCTCCGGATTTCATTGATAAGATTCTCTATACCGAGGAGGAGTTGAGAATCATTAATTATTGAAAATCAGATGTTTGAATTAATATATCCTGTAGATCCCGCACCATTGCTCCCGCTCCCGAGCTCAGAAAAGCCAGGTTTGCGGCCGATGATAGGAGCCGAGATGCTGCCGGTTGTGGAGGAGAACGGCCTCGTGATAGGGCAGTCTTCCAGGATGTTGGTTCATTCGGGACTCAAGTTGCTTCATCCTGTGGTGCATCTTCACATCCTGAACCGCTCCGGTGAGCTTTTCCTTCAGAAAAGATCCATGTCCAAAAAGCTTCTTCCCGGGAAGTGGGACACAGCCGTGGGTGGGCATGTGGACTATGGTGAGCTGCTTGAGGTCGCCTTGTACCGGGAAGCGTTTGAGGAACTGTCTTTCAGCGCTTTCAATCCGATATACCTGAAAACATATCTCTGGGAAAGCTCCACCGAGAAGGAGTTGGTGAATGTTTTCGCCGCGGTAGGTGATTTCAAAATCAATGTCACCAATGAGGAAGTGTCTGAATGCCGTTATTGGTCCATGGAGGAGATTGTCTCCTCATTGGGCAAAGGTGTTTTCACTCCCAATTTCGAGCATGAGTTCTCTATGATGAAGGAAACCATCCTGGCTCTTTTATGATGGGAACCTCTATTGATAAATTCATCAGGGATCAACTCTCGGTTTGGCCTTTGGCGGCCAAGAATTATCGTGACCTTAAGTCTGTCAAGACGAAGACTTTGAACGTGGGTGGCCTGGATGTGACAGTCCAGTTCAACCCGTGCCGTAAAATCTCATCCGAAGCGGCTCTCGATCCGGCCTCCATCGCTGCCAGACCGTGTTTCCTATGTCCTGAGAACCGTCCCGCCGAGCAGTTTAACATAGACTTCGAGGGGCGTAAGGGGAAACGGTACAGGATAACCTTGAACCCATTCCCGATTTTCCCCCGTCATCTTGTTATCTCAAGTTTCGAGCACATTCCGCAGTCTATCTGGAAACGGTATCAAGACATGCTGGATTTTGTGACTCGTAACGATGATCTCATATGCTTTTACAATGGTCCTAAGTGCGGAGCCTCAGCCCCGGATCATCTCCATTTCCAGGCATGCCCTAAAGGATATATGCCTTTGATGGAGCGGGTGGATCAGTCCCTGGATTCTCCCGGCTCTCAGATCAGGTATCTGACCTCGGTCAAGGAGGCCAGGTTATACCATTTTGAGGAATATGCCAACGGTATTTATATCCTCCAGGCCTCGACGGCGAAATCCATGACAAAGTTGTTCTACAGGCTACTGGATTGCGCTCCTTTGAAAGAGGAAGACATGGAACCTAGGATCAACGTGATATCTTGGCGTTCAGCG
>JAFROA010000457.1 GCA_017429885.1 Bacteroidales bacterium
ATCAAACCATTGGCAGACAGAGTCTTGATCGAGCCCAAGGAGGCCGAGACAAAGACAGCCTCGGGAATCTACATTCCTGACACAGCAAAGGAAAAACCCCAGCAGGGTAAAGTTATCGCCGTCGGTCCTGGAAAAAAGGATGAACCGATGGAGGTTAAGGTAGGTGATGAGGTCCTCTATGGCAAATATGCCGGGACAGAGGTTACCGTCGAGGAAAAGAAATATTTGATAGTCAAGCAGTCTGATATTTTGGCTATTCTGTAATCAGGAGGAAATCATTATGGCAAAAGAGATAAAATTCAATGTGGATGTCCGCTCCAAGATGAAAGAGGGAGCTGACGCTTTGGCTGACGCCGTCAAGGTGACTCTTGGTCCTAAGGGTCGCAATGTCGTTATCGACAAGAAGTTCGGTGCTCCTCAGGTGACTAAGGACGGTGTGACCGTCGCAAAGGAAGTTGAGCTCGAGGACAGGTATGCGAACATGGGCGCCCAGATGGTCAAGGAGGTTGCCTCCAAGACTAATGAGCAGGCCGGAGACGGCACAACAACCGCCACAGTTCTCGCGCAGGCCATCATAAATGTTGGTCTGAAGAACGTGACCGCTGGCGCTAACCCTATGGACCTCAAGAGGGGTATCGATAAGGCTGTCGCCGCTGTCGTTGAGAACCTGAAGAAGCAGAGCAAGAAAGTCGGAAGTGACTATTCCAAGATCGAGCAGGTCGGAACTGTCTCCGCAAATAACGACGCCACAATCGGTAAGCTCATCGCTGACGCGATGTCCAAGGTCAAGGGTGACGGTGTCATCACTGTCGAGGAAGCCAAGGGCACTGAGACCGAGGTTAAGGTTGTCGAGGGAATGCAGTTCGACAGGGGATACATCTCTCCTTATTTCATGACAAACCCTGACAAGATGGAGACCGTCCTGGATGATTGCTCCATCCTTATCTGCGACAAGAAGATATCCACAATGAAGGACCTTCTTCCTATCCTTGAGCCTATCGCTCGTGAGGGAAAGGCTCTGCTTATCATCGCTGAGGATGTCGATGGAGAGGCTCTGACCACGCTCGTTGTGAACAAGCTTCGCGGTACTCTGAAGATCGCCGCCGTCAAGGCTCCTGGTTTTGGAGACCGCCGCAAGGAAATGCTCCAGGACATAGCTACCCTGACTGGCGCTATCGTGGTGTCTGAGGAAAGGGGATTCACCCTTGAGAACACTACTCCTGACATGCTCGGTAGGGCTGAGAAGGTCACTATCACCAAGGACAACACCACTATCGTAGGTGGAGCGGGAGTCAAGGAAGACATCGCTGACAGGGTTGCCCAGATCCGCAAGCAGATCCAGACCACCACATCTGACTATGACAAGGAGAAACTCCAGGAAAGGCTTGGAAAACTCGCCGGTGGAGTCGCTGTCCTTTATGTCGGAGCTGGCTCTGAGATTGAGATGAAGGAGAAGAAGGATAGGGTTGAGGACGCTCTGAACGCCACCCGCGCCGCTGTCGAGGAAGGTTATCTTCCTGGTGGTGGAGTAGCTTACATCCGCGCCGCTGAGGCTCTGAAGAACCTCAAGGGTGAGAATGAGGACGAGACCACAGGTATTCACATCATCGCCCGCGCGATCGAGGAGCCTCTCCGTCAGATCGCCGAGAACGCTGGAGTTGAGGGTAGCGTGATCATCCAGAAGATCCGCGAGAACAAGGGTGACTTCGGTTACAACGCCCGCACCGACGAGTTCGTCAACTTGTTCGAGGCAGGAGTAATCGATCCTACGAAGGTTGCCCGCGTCGCTCTGGAGAACGCCGCTTCTGTCGCCGGCATGTTCCTGACCACCGAGTGTGGTATCGTGGATATTCCCGAGAAGGAACCGGCAGCTCCCGCCATGCCCGCCGGCGGTATGATGTAATCTGTACGCTTTAATGAATATGTCAGGGTGGAAGGTCGTTTTTGACCTTCCGCCCTTTCTTTTTTTCTTAAAAAACGCGTAACTTTCGAGACAGACACTGACTATTAACTTTATAAATAATTAACTATCATGGTTATCGTCAACAGTTACGCCCTCGCGGTATTTCTATGCTTCATCATCATGCTTTGCTGGGGCTCTTGGGGCAACACCCAGAAACTCGCCGCTAAGAGTTGGAGGTATGAGCTATTTTATTGGGATTATGTGATTGGCATGGTGTTATTCGCCCTGCTTCTCGCCCTCACTCTAGGCAGTTTCGGCACCGACGGCGAGTCATTCTTCTATAATATCAGCCATCTCTCATGGAAGAGCGTAGGGTGGATTCTCCTCGGAGGAATTATATTCAATGCTTCCAATATCCTTCTTAGCGCCTCGACATCCATTGCCGGTATGTCTGTGGCCTTCCCTCTAGGTGTCGGTATCGCTTTGGTGTTGGGAGTGATCAACAATTACATCACCAATAATAAAGGTAATGCCATACTCCTGGCTGTCGGAGTGGCTCTTGTGGTTGTCGCCATAATATGCAATGGTGTTGCTTCCGGCATGAAGGGCGAATCCAATGTCAGCAAGGCGGATCAGAAGAAAGGTGTCATCTTGGCCCTTATCGCCGGTATTGTCATGTCATTCTTCTCATCCTTTGTCATGAGGGGTATGGGCAATGTGACAGGTGAGATCCCGTTCGTGCATCCTTATGCCACGCCTTACACCGCTTCTGTGATATTCACTCTGGGAGTTTTGCTCAGTAATCTCTTGTTCAACACCATCGTGATGAAGAAGCCTTTTGTCGGAGAGCCTGTCACTTATCAGCAGTATTTCGCCGGCAACGCTAAAACACATCTTGTCGGAATGCTGGGAGGAGCGATCTGGTGTCTCGGAACAGCTCTCAGCTATATTACTTCCAAGGCTGCGGGACCGGCGGTTTCCTATGCGCTTGGCCAGGGAGCTCCCATGATCGCGGCGATTTGGGGCGTTTTCGTGTGGAAAGAGTTCAAGGGCTCTAATAATAAGGTATATGGCCTTCTTGGGCTAATGTTCCTTTTCTTCATTGTAGGCCTCTCGCTTATCGTCGTGGCTGGTTTGTAGCGCCATGATTTAGTTAACAGGACCTGTTGAAAACTTTTTTCGAAAAAAATTTGCAGGTTCCGGAAAAGATGCTACCTTTGCACCCGCTTCTGAAAAAGGGGCGGGTTTTTATACCAAAGATCATTGACAAGGTTGAAAGATTAGTACAAGCAAGTACCGAGATTTAAAATTAATCGAGAGCGTTAATTCCTTATAAGGAAGCGTTGCCGGGTCAAGCTAAGATTTATAGTGTATATACAAAGAAGAGTTTGATCCTGGCTCAGGATG
>JAFROA010000458.1 GCA_017429885.1 Bacteroidales bacterium
CACTGTTGTGGCGGCGAAAAAGAAGGTTCCGAGGCGTGTCGATGGGTTTGTGCTGGTCATTTTCGGGGTTGCGGTTGTCTTCTGGATTTTCTGTGGAATATGCGGATTAACGAAGAGCAGGTATTTCTCGTTCATGTACTTGCTTGGGGCAATCCTTTTCTGGACTGTTTTTGATAAATTGGTCCGTGGACACCGAGCCGAAGGTTTGATCCGCAAGGCGGCCCTTTGTCTGGTCTTGGCGGTGGCTGTCTTGCCGTTCTTCAGGAAAAACATCGATTATGTTTACGACGGATGGCAGCCTATATTTGAGAAATTGGACGCGTATAAAGGAAAGGACGCCTTGGTGGATTATACCTCTCTCTTTGTGCTATATGAGAGCGTTGATTTCCTGGACCCTTCCGCTCGTATATATCCGGTGAAATCTTATTCTCCAGGCGATACTTTCTCTAATCGTTTTGGCATGGCTTTACCAGATCTGCCACAAACCTTCCTTTTTTGGACAGACAACACCATGAGTCCTTATCTCATCTTGGGACAGATAAGACAGCATGGGTACAAGGTGTCGGAGACCATTGAGTGGGGGGTGACCACTGTGTATGTCTTTGAGGAAAAGAAGCCAAAGTAGTCATGCCCAGGAAGCAGTCATATCTGATACTTGCGGTTATTGTCGCCCTTCAATGCGTTGCGATGTGCTACTGGGCTTCCAGGAAGTCCGGCTTTTTTATTGATGAGTATTACACATTCGAGTATGTCCAGAATATTAATGATCACAAAGATCATATCGAGTATTTGAATGACAGCCCGATGTGGAGAGCGGAAGAATGGCTGCCCGTGGGCGAATTGAAGACCAGGTTTACGATCGAGGAAGGGGAAAGTGTTCTTGATTTGCCGCTATTTAAGTCTGTCAAAAAATTCTTCTTTGACAGGAATTATATGTGGATCATCAATGTTCTGGAGACTTGCTTTGGAAATGGTAATCCGCCGAAATGGATTTGCATCAGCTTTAATGTGGTTGTGTGGATCCTGTTTCAGTTCCTGTTGTTTTATTTCATGTCTGGCAGCCTTGGACTTGATCGTAGGACATCGCTGCTAGCTGTCACCATGTGGGGATTCAGTCCCTTGGTCCAGGGACTGGCGGTTCTCTGTCGTTTCTATTCCTGGACATTGCTGTTGTTCCTGGCTGTCCTTACTCTTCATAAAGTGATGTGGGATAGCACATCCCACAAAAGGAATCTATATATTGAGGCCGCCGCGTTCCTCTTGCTGTTTCTGGCATTCAAGAATTCCGAGCTTATCTTTGTCCTTGGTGGAGCATTAGTGTTCTTTTTCACTATAGGTTTGATTGCCAGAAAACGGTATGCGCAGTCCCTTTACTATTTTGTCCCGGTGACAGTCGTCGGTCTTTATTATGTTTGGAAGGAGACTCCTTTGTTCAAGATGTTGTTCAATCTAAGTCTCTATTCGGTAAGTGGCCATTACACTGAATCTGAACATGCGTCTTTCATTCTGGACTCGTCTTGGTTAGAGAAGCTGGAAGCCATGATTGGTTCAGCAATGTCTTTCGGGGATAATGTATCTGGCTCTCCATATTTGTCGCTGATTGAAATCGCTTTACTTGCGGCACTATTCCTTTCGGCTAAAGGGAAAAAATGGCGTCTTTTTGACGGTTTTTATCTGATAGTCGCGGGGACAATGATCGTTTTCTGGCTTTTCTGCGGGATCGGAGGTTTCGTTTATACCAGGTATCATTCATTCATGTTCCTCCTGGTGGTTATCTTGATCTGGATACTTTTCGATAAGTTGGCGAGGAATCACCGTTTTTCCAAATTAGCGTATGGAATCGCTTTTTGCCTTGTTTTGGCAGGTGCAGTGACCTCATTCCATCGAAGAGATATAGATTATGTTTACGAGAAATTCAAGCCTTCGATTGAGCGTGTCGCACAGTATAGGGATCTGGATGCTGTCGTGCATTATCATCAGAACGTCAATTCCAACGCTTACTATAGCGCTGACATGCTGAGCGACCAGTCATCTGTTTTCCCTATATGTCGACTCCCATCAAGCGGATTATTGCCAGAGTTGCCGGACAAGTTCCTCTATTGGGCCTCTCGGGGATCAACGTCTCAAAAGGTTCTTGAATTGATTGAAGAAAGAGGTTATACCCTTGACCTGCTATGTGATACATATATCTCAATAGTGTATTTGTGCGATAAAAATGGTGACTTGGAATAAGACTGTTTTGGGAAGTGGAGACAGGGGCAAACTTGCGGATTCGCAGGACAGCTTCCGGTTTTCATACCTGGAAGTGGACCCTCGGAAAGAGAATTTCTCAATCTCCGCCACTTTTGAGGTCGAGGACGTATCAAAGGCTGATTTCCAGTCCGGGTATGGTATCATGGTGGTGGACACCGTAGAGAATCCGTCTAACAAAGCGCGCTATCGTAACCACATGTTAGTGGGTCGTTTCCGTGCGGCTGATGGCCGCAATTTCGCCTATGGTGTCAGGGTCGTTGGAGGTTATACCAATCATAAAGCCTTACACCAAGACGGCCATCGTAAGTTGGATCCATCAAGGCTTTTCCCGTCTCAGGATCAGGACGATATAATTAAGGACGGAGACACAATACGATTAAAGCTTGAAAAGACAGACAGCGGTTTCAAGGCCTCGTTGTTCGTCGGTTCAATAGTTGAGACAATTGACTTTCCAGGTCATGACTTCTTATTAAAACAGGACAGGAAAAAGATATATGTCGGGTTCGCCGTAGCTGGGGATATTAATATCAAAGTATCTGATGTCCATTTCGAGACAAGCCCCGGAAAACTAGGCAGGACTCCTAAAGAAGCTATCCGGCACCATGTCCCGGACTACCCGTTTGAACGATCTCTGTTGCCTATTGTGGGCACCGCCTCCGCTGACGATCCTATGGATTTATCGTCCGCGATACTTCAGGTCACTCCGGGTAGTGAGATAATCCTTCCTGACGGGGTATACAAGGGTGGGCCATATTACATTCCGGATTCTCTGTCAGGAGAGTCGTCTAAACCTATAATCCTCCGGGCTGAGCGTCCTGGCAAGGCTATCATTGATGGCTGTTCCTTCTCTGCTAAGCTTCCTGCCATGATATTAAGGGGGCGTCATTGGGTTATTGATGGTTTATTGTTCAGAGGTTCTCCTTCTTGCGGGTTGTTTGTATGCGGTTCGGACAATGTGATAAAGCACTGCGAGGCTTCCCATAATGGGGATACTGGCATTTTAATTTGTTCATTCCCAGGAGTTTCCAAGAAAGAGTGGCCGTCCCGTAACAGGGTTGAATGGTGTCTTTCGCATGACAATTGTGACGGAGTGCGCAGAAACGCCGATGGTTTTGGGGCAAAATTATCCGTGGGAAAAGGGAATGGTTTTTATTCTTGCAGGGCTTTCCATAATATTGATGACGGTTTCGACTTGTACACCAAAAGCACGCTTGGACCTATTTCCCCCGTTACTCTGGATAATTGTGAAGCCTCTTATAATGGATGGCTGTCCGGTGAGGAGCGCCCTTTGGGAGAAGTGAGAACGGGAATCGGGTTCAAACTCGGTGGGGAAAACCAGAAAGTCACTCACATGCTTGTAGGATGTGCCGCTCATCATAACGCTCGTGCCGGATTTGATTCCAATAGCAATCCTTCAGCCACGTTAAGCCGTTGTGAGGCATGGGATAATCCGACGGATTTCAAAGCGATGGAGAAAAAACCGTCGTTCAAGGATCGATGGAGATCAAACATGACTGGTTTTCAGATGCGATTGGATAGGAAGATATTACCTAAACTTTTGCTCCATGATCCCTTTTCCCGCAACCAGTCTTCCATTGCGAAGTTTGAAGCTCTTATTCCTGAATTAAAGTATTACGAGCCCAATCAAGTATCCTCGCAACTCTGCAGACAAGCGCTTATTAACGGATTCTTGTCACTGGATAGGTATTACAATTTCGTGGTTTCCGACCAAGCTGGCTTGTCAAAGCTTAAAATGAACTTGACTTTCCTAGGCTCACATTTTTTCCGGGGAGACATTTGGTTGCGGCTCAGAGAGGAATGTAAAAGGTCTTTCCAGGGGACCTCGAAGGATAGGATACGTGTCTGGTGCGCTGGATGTTCAGAAGGTAAGGAGGTTTACAGCATACTTATGGTACTGCTTGATTTCCTTCCGGCCGAGAAGATTGAGTTACTTGCCACGGATTATAATCTCGAGATGATCAATACAACCCAGAAAGGCGTCTACCCGTTAAAAATCATCAATGAGATTCCTCTGGAGTATAGGCATTATGTGGAGGCTTATATCCCGGAAGAATTAGAGGACATCAAACGGCTTAGAATACAGATCCCTTCTAAACTTAGGGATATGTGTCAGCTTCGTCAACATAATCTCCTCTCAGATGAGTATCCGGATGGATTCGATCTGATTCTTTGTCGTAATGTCATAAAGTTTTTTGAAGACGAGACCAAGCTCGAAGTGCAAACCAAACTTGCCTCCTCCCTCAATAACGGAGGGTTTCTTGTGGTCTCTGATGACTTGGGGAAGGAGCGTATCCCGGATTCAGAATCGATAGGATTGACCCAAATTGATAATACTTGTATATATCGCAAGATTAAAGGTTCATGATTTCCTTTTTTTCACTAATTTAGCGATTATTATAACTACACTTCAGCTTTGGAGAAGCTTGTTTCAGTCATAATCCCGGTGAAAAACGGGTCGAATTATCTCCGGGAGGCGATAGACAGTCTTAATCGTCAAGATGTCCCGATGGAGATAATAGTTGTGGACGACGGATCGGACGATGATACGGCAGCCATCGCTTCCAGCTACGGTTGCGTTGTGATATCCCATCCTGTATGCAAGGGGCAGGTCGCGGCTAAGAACACCGGTCTTGCAGCCGCTAAAGGGGAATATGTTGTCTTTATGGATCACGACGATGTAATGCGCCAGGGAGCGTTGAAGACAATGTGTTCCACCATTGAGGCCGATCCTGAAATCTCTGCTGTGCAAGCTATGGTTAAGGATTTCATCTCTCCGGAGATTGGTCAGATGCCCGGGACCATCGTTCGTCCGGAGCCATATTATGGCTTGTTCACGGGAGCGATTCTCATCCGTAGGTCGGTTTTCGACGTCATCGGGCCTTTCTCAGAGTCCAGGAAGACCGGGGAGATTATCGAATGGTCGACAAAAATGGACGCCAATGGCTTTATCATAAAGAAGTTGGATATGGTCTCCACAGACAGGCGCATTCATGGCTCCAATTTCGGGAAAACAAATCGGGAGACTGAGTTCAAGGACTACGCCTCCATTCTCCGGGAACGGCTTAAAATGATCAGGAAATGAAACAGATTCTAGTTACCGGCGGCGCCGGTTTTATAGGTTCGCACCTATGCGAGCGTCTGCTCAATGAGGGTAACGCCGTGATATGCCTAGATAATTTCTACAGCGGTTCCAAGAAGAATGTCTGGCACCTTATTGGACATCCTGGCTTTGAGCTCGTCCGTCATGATGTCACTGAGCCATATCGGGCGGAGATCGACGAGATCTACAACCTCGCTTGTCCCGCTTCTCCCGTGTTTTATCAATATGACCCGATCCAGACCACCAAGACCTCGGTTTTCGGTACTTTCAATATGCTCGGTTTGGCGAAAAGAACGAAGGCCAAGATCCTTCAGGCGTCCACGTCCGAGGTATATGGCGATCCTGCCGAGCATCCTCAGCACGAAGGCTATTGGGGCAATGTCAACCCTATCGGCATCAGGTCATGTTATGATGAGGGCAAACGTTGCGCGGAGTCTCTTTGCTTTGACTATCACAGAATCCATGGTGTTGATGTTAAGGTTATAAGGATATTCAATACCTACGGCCCCAGGATGGCTGTCAATGACGGTCGTGTTGTGTCGAATTTCGTGGTTCAGGCTCTCAAGGGTGAGGATATAACTATCTACGGTGACGGAAGCCAGACCCGGTCATTCCAGTTTGTCTCTGATCTTGTCGAGGGCATGATCAGGATGATGGCGACCCCAGTCGGGTTCACCGGTCCTGTGAACCTTGGAAACCCAGGGGAGTTCACAATGATAGAGCTTGCGGAGAAGGTGCTTTCGAAAGTGGGTGGAAAGAGCAAGATAGTGTACAAGCCACTTCCCGCTGACGATCCCAAAATGCGCAGGCCTGACATCACGCTCGCCAAGAAAGAGCTCGGATGGGAGCCTGAAGTCTCCCTGGATGAGGGCCTTGACGAGGTTATAGCTTATTTCCGCCAGGTTCTTTTCCAATGAGCCTATGAGCGATGCTCTTGATCTGATTCAGCCTCACTGGGTAGAGAAGTATCATCTCCGTGATCATGAGTATGAGGTTTTCTCTTTACCTGCCGCGGAGTTGTTGACTCCTCTCCGATTTGACCTCTTCGCCAAACTGTATTATATAAGGAACAGGAAGGTCAGGCCACGACTGGCAAGAAGAGTTTATTATGAGAGCCTACGAGCGTTGGTTCCTCTTGGTAAGGAGTGGGGACAAGAAGAGGAAAAGAGCAGTTTCGCTGTCCATTTCAAGGTTTTTGACGCTCTTATAGATAGCTTTGAGTCTGCTGAATTCGATCATGGCGTATCTATAGTCCCTATCGGGAAGAACCATGTCTTGCTGGATGGAGCCCATAGGGTGTCTACGCTTGCGTATTATGGTAAGGACGTGACAGTCAGTTACTTCCCTGATGTGGTCGGAGATAATTATCCATATACTCTTTTCTTGGGGCATGGAATGTCGCGTCGCACAATGGATTTAGTCGCGTTAGAAGGGATCAGATTGCTTGATGGAATGAATGTCCTTTGTGTACGGCCTGGAGCGGAAGAACCGGATTTGAGCGGTACCAAGGTTTTTTACCATCGAATCATAAAGCTTGCCCGGAATCACTATGTCAAATATGTTTTTTTCATTCCGGAAGCTGGATGGCGACTACCAGAAGATAGCCAAGTCTCACTCATTACTGAAAAAGAGTCTGTTGAGAATGTATCTGAACAAGTTTTGACGTGGAAAGGCCGTCGTGAAATCTACCAAGATGGTCCTCTTTCATTCTTTGTCAGTCGCATGATGGAGAGTCTCGATTGCCGACTTAAATCTGAGGTGAACTACCTTGACTTCAGGAGCTATTTTGAGAAGGATACACTAGGGAGAAAGATAAAAAAGAAGATTGTTAAGAGTCTCCGCCGCTTGAATAAGAAGTGACTATGAATGAGCACATTGATATATCTGTTGTAATTCCCGTCCACAACACTGGGAAGTATTTGCGCCGGTGCCTGGACTCGGTTTTAGCGCAGACATTGCAAAGCTTCGAGGTGATTTGCGCTGACGATGGAAGTACAGACGACTCGGTCGCTATTCTCAAGGAGTATTCCTGCAAGGATTCGCGCTTCAAGGTTATTGTCCTTGAGGGGAACCATGGTCCCGCATACGCCCGTAATGCGGCGATGGATGAGGCTAGGGGAGAGTACATTTATTTCATGGATTCCGATGA